>JAFPLG010000040.1 GCA_017402895.1 Paludibacteraceae bacterium | reverse complement strand
GCGCTTTCTCGCTCATCGGCGGCGGCGACTCCGTGGCTTGCGTCAACAAGTTTGGCTTGGCCGACAAAGTATCGTATATCTCCACCGGCGGTGGCGCATTGCTTGAGGCTGTGGAAGGTAAGGTTCTGCCCGGCGTAGCAGCGATTAAGGGTTAATGGTTAAAGGTTAAAGATTATGGAAATAGTAGGTAAAGTAATACAAGTATTGCCGTTGCAGCAAGGTACGAGTACTCGTACGGGTAACCCCTGGACCATCAAGACCTTCATCTTGGAGACTCAGGAGAACTACCCGCGCAAAGTGGCAATCGAGATTTTTGGAGACCAGCGTATTGCTGACAATCCTGCCGAAGTAGATCAGGTTGTTACCGTCAGCTTCGACCTGGAGAGTCGTGAGTTCAACGGCCGTTGGTACACCAGCGTTCGCGCCTGGAAGGTACTGCAGGGCGTTCAGACGACTCAGGCCGCCGCTCCTGTTCAGCCCGTTTCTCCCGCCGCTCCCGCGGCTCCGACAGAGGCTCCCGCTGAACCTGTCACCAATACGTTCGACGCCGTTGCCGCCCAAGGTGACGACACGGATCTGCCGTTCTGATCATAACCGTTTGTATTGTGAAAAAGCGCATTGTCTGGTTGGTGATTCTGTTACTCGTTCTGGCGGGTACGATTACGCTGTGCGTGATTCGCTGGGACGCGTGGTTTGCCAATCCCGCCGAACCTGTTTACACCGTTGGCGATGAGCCTACGAACGTGGTGCTGACGTTTGGCGAGCAGGCTGCCACTGGCCGCGTCGTGTCGTGGCGGGCCGGCAAAGACACCACGACGGTGTCACGACTGATACTTACCCACGTGCTCACCGAACACACGGACACCATCCCCGCCCAATCCCACTTCGTGTCTTCACGTAGTGGCGAGGCTGCGTTTCATCAGGTTCATCTCATGGATCTCCACCCCGGCGACTACACCTATCGCGTGGAGACCGACGGACTTGAGTCGCAAGAATTCCATTTCACAGTACAGGCCTATTCCGATACTTGTCCTCAGGACACGTTTCTCCTTTTCGGCGACATGCAGTACACTTCGCTTGACGAAGCGTCTGCATTCGTCGAAACGGCATGTAACACTGTTCCCGAGGCGGATTTCTTCGCCTACATAGGCGATATTATCGAGCGTCCCACAGACGAGTACTGGCAACTGTTTTTCTCCTCGATGGGAGACAAGACTGCATGCTTTCCGCAGGTGGCAACGCTGGGTAATCATGAGTACCTGAAAGGTATTCGCAAGCGAGTGGACGTGCGTTGGCCTCACATCTTTGTGAACCCCAAAAACGGTCCGAAGCGATTCCTGGGCCGCACTTATTTTCTGGACTTTCCAAACATGCGGCTTATCGTACTCGATACCGATGCGCTGCAAAGTCTGTCGGATTACACCGTACTCCGCACATGGTTGACGCAGGTTCTGCGCTACGAATCGACCCAATGGAATCAAACGGCGCAGGAGAATCTTCGCTGGAACATCGTGCTGATGCACCACCCTGTTTTCTCTGCCGGCATGGGACGCGACAACCCGCTGATTGCCTGGGCTCTCCGTTATGCGCTGCAGGATGCCGATCTCGTGGTGGCCGGACATGACCACAACTACGCACGCCATCGCCACGACGGCGAGGCTCCCGCCTACGTCATCCTCTCCTCCAGCGCCAAATCGTACCTGCCCAAGTGCAGCCCTATCGAAGAGCGTCTCGGAAGCAACCACGCCTTCTTCTCGCGCATGATTGTCACTCCGGACACGATGAAGATGAGCACGTTCCTTGTGGACTCTGTGCCCGTTCTCTATGACGAACTTTTCTTCGTTCGCAAGAGTACCGAAGAGGGGGTAGTTGTTCTTGAAGCGGATTCTCTGCCGGAGGAACGTCTGGATTTGCCTGCACGCTATGAAGGCCGAAACAACCTGCGCGTGCGCCGTTTTCTTAATCGCCGAAACGCTCGTTTTGAACAGCAAAACTGACGCCATAGTATTGCGCCTGGCTCCGCACAACGAGAAGGCTTCCATACTGCATCTGTACACGCGCTCGCACGGACGGATGCAGTTTCTTGTTTATGGCCGACACAGCCGAAAAAAGGGGCGACAGGCTTTGATGGAACCGCTTACGCTGCTGCATATCGAAGCCACCCTGCGCGACGGTCAATCGATGGGGCAAATGAAAGAATGTTCGTTGGCTTATGTGCCAGGCGAACTGATGTTTGACCACAACCGCAGATGTGTGGCATTGTTTATCTCGGAAATACTCAGCCGAACATTGGCTCACCCGCAACAAGACGAGGTGTTGTTCGACTTTCTGGCAGACACCATACGCGAACTCGACACGTGCGCCGACCCGCAGAACCTGCACATCAGGTTTCTGGTGCGCTACGCCGAATTACTGGGCTTCGCCATCGATTTTGACGACCCTGCCAATCAATGTCTTACGCTATTGGCGGGGAGGCGCAGAGAGTTACTGCATGCGTTGATGGATTACTACACCACGCACATCCCCGACTTCGTAATGCCTAACTCGCTTCCCGTATTAGAAGCCGTCTTCGCCTAAATACACCGCCAGGGTGTCCATGATTGCGTCGCCGCGAAGTCCTTCACGAACCAGCAATGTGCCGTCCGGGCCAAAAAGGAAGATAGTTGGAATACTGCTAAAACCGTACAAATCGCCGGGTTCGTCTTGAGCGTTGCACATCACGTTCCAAACAATGCCATGCTCGCTGACAGCTTTCAGCGTATTCTCCGGCTCATCCCACACAGCTACACCCAGCACATCAAATTGCTCGCCGTAGTATTTGTCGTACGCGGCACGAATGTACGGCGTCTCTCGGATGCAGGGACCGCACCACGAAGCCCAGAAATCCACCAGCACATATTTGCCCCGGCCCACAAAATCAGAGAAATGCATCACCGTTCCGTCCGGCTGCTCCGCTTCGAAATCCTTAAACATTGAGCCATTTCCCGTTTCGTGCTGCTTCTCAAAATTGTTTACCCTCTTCTGAATATATTGCTTAGCCTGAATTTCAGGCGCCAGTTTGTTCTTCAGAGCCATCCACTCCTCTTCAGGAAGTTCCTGCGAAGCGTAGATAAATCCCGCAAAGCCAAGGAAATCGTCAGGGTGCTCGTCCACTAACCTATTGCTATATTCCATCAACTCGGCAATATCCGCCTGACCTTGCTGGAAACGGTCGTACCATTCCTCGCAGAAATCGATAAAACCCATCAACTCGAAG
>JAFPLG010000039.1 GCA_017402895.1 Paludibacteraceae bacterium | reverse complement strand
TGGCGCGTGGACTCCCACTAACCCACTAACCACTAACCCGCTAACCCGAATCCTCGACATCGGCACAGGGAGCGGATGTATAGCGTTGGCGTTGAAGCAGGCCCATCCCGATTGGCAAGTGACGGGACTCGATATTTCCCGGGAGGCTATTGAGGTGGCGCGAGAGAATGCCCGCCGCAACCGTCTGGACGTGGATTTCCAACAGGTAGATATCTTCGATGAGCAAATTTTCAATTCTCAATTTTCAATTTTCAATTCCTGCGACGTGGTCGTTTCTAACCCTCCTTACATAGCGGAGAGTGAACGAGCGCTGATGGACCGCAATGTGCTGGACTACGAACCGCACACTGCTCTATTCGTGCCGGATAACGACCCGCTGCGTTTTTATCGGCGTATAGCCGAACTGCGCTTGGGCGAGTGGCTCTTCTTTGAGATCAATCCGCAATATGCGGAGGATATGCTGACGATGATGCAAGAACTTGGATATCAGGATATAACCCTACATTATGATACGTACAACCAGGCCCGAATACTCTACGGACGAATTGCGCGCTAAGGCCGAGCATTATTGTGCGCGTGCAGAGCGCTGTCCGCTTCAGGTTCGTCAGAAACTCTATCAGTGGGGTGCTGACGAAGAACAGCGACAATCCATTCTCGCCCATCTCGAGGAACAAAACTATATCGATACGGCACGATTCTGTCGTGCGTATGTACACGACCATTACCGAATCAATCGATGGCCTGTGGAGAAAATACGTGCCGGCCTGTATCAGCTGCGTCTGCCTAATGACGACATTTGCGCGGCTTTGCAGCAGATTGCTGAATCGCCTGAAGAATAAGCGGAGCCACTTGACTATTGTCATGCCAACCCGTGAAGAGTTCGGCACCTACACCGGCGGCAAACACCGGAACGGCATGCCCCGTATGCGCATTGCTGGTCCAACCTAGTTTCGATTTGCGGTTTAGTATTTCTATGCCGACACTCCCCAGTTGGTTGATGTCTTTATACATCGTTTTCATGTCTTCCCCCTCGTGCTGAACGGCTTTCTGATACGCCTCGCGCAGTTCCTTCTCTTCGTCTTCGCTGATCGACACCGGGCCCCAGAATCCCAGGTTGTCGCGCCATACTTGCTGTACTTGTTCCCAGGTGGGTGTGCCGTGTTGGAAGAGTCCTGTGAAGCGGTCGCTCAGCACCCAGGACGAACACTTCTGATGCTGCAGAATCTGCAGGTTGAGTGTGTAGTCTGAGTTACCTAGTGCCATGCCGCCTGTCTCATGATCGGCCGTCACAACAATCAACGTCTCGTCCGGGTGACGCAGGTAGAAACGGTAGGCCACTTCTAGTGCTTCGTCCATCGCCCATACCTCATCAATAGCCGTGCGTCCGTCATCCCCATGACAGGCATAGTCGATCATGCCGCCCTCCACCATCATAAAGAAGGGTTTCTGTTTGCGCTCCAAAAATGGAATGGCAGTGCTCACAATCTGCTTCAACGTCGAGTTCTCTGTATGCTGATCGATGGCATAACCGATACAATCGCTATTAGCCGTACCCGTATCGCCCGGTTGGATTAGGATGAGTTTTTGATCATTCAGGTGACGTTGTGCCTCGTCATACGAACGCGTGATGGTGTATCCCGCTTTCTCGGTCAGGTCGTATAGATTCACTTCCTTATCACCATGCTTGCCTTGCGGATAATGAAAACCTGCGCCACCGAAGAAGTCAAATCCGCTGCGGGTCAGTTGCTGACCAATCTCGTAGTAGTGACCGCGTTTCTGGTCGTGGCCGTAGAACGCACCAGGCGTGGCATGGTCGATGGCCACCGACGTCATGATGCCGATGCTCCATCCTTGTTGCTTCAGTGTCTCGGCTATAGTGGTGAGTGTATCTCCTTTCGGACCCAGTCCCAGCACGCCGTTGTTGGTCTTGTGCCCTGTGGCCAGACATGTGCCGGCAGCCGAGGAATCGGTGATACCATTGCTGGCCGAGTAGGTGCTGATCTGTCCGGAAACGGGGAACTGACTCATGCAGGTGGGGACGCGCCCTACGCCGCCTTGCAATTCAGCGCGATACATCTCGGCAGCCAATACCTGGTTCGTACCCATACCGTCACCGATAAAATAAAAGACGTATTTTATTTTGGCATTTACGCTCAGAACCAGCAGTAGTCCGAGCAACAAAGATAATGTGCGTTTCATCTGTCTGATTTTATTTATGTTATAGATGTAGTGATCGGGATTATATCGAGATTAAGTCGTATGTTTGTCGGCTTCCCGTGCCGCCAGCACTTCCTGCTGATGCAGCCGTTGTTGTTCCAGGTCAGCCAGTCGCAGTGCCTCGGCCTCTTTATGCGGCAGGGGTTGTGTCGCTTTTAGATCTTTGTAGATCAGCAGCGTAGCCCAGGCGTCGGTGGAGGCATATCGTGCCTGCTCCGGTGTCAGGTGGCTGTTCTCCCAGTTGGTCAACTGCTGCGACTTGGATATCTTCTTGCCAAAGCAGATAGCGAACATCTTCTGCAATCCTAAATCCAGGATGCCGTACTTGCCAACCATCGACTGCAGGTCAATGCAGTTTCTGGGCTTGAAATCCCGCCGGCGACGCAGTCCGTTGATATCGTCCCGGAAGGCCAGTCCTACTTTGCATATACTGCTGTTGGCAAAGAAGTCGGCCAGCGGCTGCGGCATACCGATATGCGTCAGCCGAAATAGGTAGCAACGCTCTTCGGTCGAGATCTGCACCAGCGCCGTAGGGTAGTGGACACCACGCGTGAAACTCGGACGCGACTCGGTATCTACGCCCACCACCTTCTGCCGATTCAGATACTGAATAGCCTCTGCTATCTGTTCGTCATGATCCACCACAATCACCTCTCCCTCAAACTTAGCGAGCGGCATCCACTGGATCATGTCTTTGGCTATGCGATGTATGTATTGATTCTCCTTCAATCCTTTCACCTTTCAATTTTCACCTTTCACCTTCCAGGGCATGCAATGCGGCCAGCGCATTTACTAATTTCTGTCCCCAGTGCTCGTGAAACTGACCGAGACACTCATATACGGCATCGTTCATCACGGCTTCTTGGCCGGTCTGGAAACTGGCTGCCATGTTCTTCAGCTCCTGATAGATATCCGCCAGGTCCTCTGCTATCGATGCTGTACAGGGTTCGTCGGTATATCGGCTGCCTTCGGTCAGTACGCTCAGATACGTGTCGTCCGATCCCAGCAGTTCGCGAACGCCCAGTAGGATGTAGTTGTAGTCTTCTTCCTGCACAAACTGTTGTGTCTCGCCGTCCAATTCCTGCTCAGGCTGCTCCAGCATGCGAGTGCGCAGATACAATAGCGGCAACAGACGCAGGACCTGTTCCGTAAACTCTTCCCGCTCGGTCTCGTGGCAGTGCTCCAGCAGCAGACAGGTCTGCGCGGCAGCGGTCACAAAATCCAGCGTAGCTTGCTGATATACGTAATGTGTCTCGTTCATAACTGCCTACAAAATTACAACAAAAATCGCATATGTGCAAATTATTTGCACAAAAATCTTGCGTATGTACGAAAAAAACACTACCTTTGCAGCATGAACCATAAAATCCTACTTACCGAATCGGATATCAGCTTGGCGACGATATTGGTTGATTATCTCTCGGCTCAGGGCTATCAACCTGCGGCTCATGAGTTGGACGCCGATACCCAACGCCGTGTCTTGCTCGGTGAGTATGATTTGTTGCTTCTCTCTACCAACCAGGGTGTGCTTTCGGTCTATGAGCAACTGTCGCGTATGCGTCAGGCCGAGTGCCTCACCCCCGTGGTAGTGCTGGCCGATACGGCTTCTAAGGATGAAGTGCTGCATGCCTTCCGGTGCGGATGCGACGACTATGTCCAGAAGCCTTTTAATATCGAGGTGCTGGTATGCCGACTGGCTGCGGTGCTCCGACGCACCAATCCCGTGTCGCAAGAGTCGAAGCAGACTGTCTTCTGTTTTCGGGGAGGCACTTTCGACGCTGTCCACCAGACCCTGAGCAATGGTTCCGATGCCCCGCAGCATCTCTCGGCTCGCGAGAGTGAACTGCTCCTGATGCTGTTCCGGCGAACGGGAACGATCGTCAACCGCAAGCTGATACTCCGGCGACTGTGGCACAGCGACGATCCTTTCTCGGCGAAGTCCTTGTCGGTGTTCATTCACCGACTCCGCACGATGCTCCAGCCTCTGGGTGTCCAGATCATGCCGGTTCGCGGGAAAGGATATAAACTGATTTATGACCTGTAATTTTTAATTTTGAATTCAATAACATGAAGCTCATTGCACCAAGCGTTCTCTCGGCCGACTTCGGTCATCTGGAACGCGACCTACAAATGATCAATCGTAGCGAAGCCGACTGGCTGCATGTCGACGTGATGGACGGTACGTTTGTGCCGAATATATCGTTCGGTTTTCCGCTGATGGAACCGATGCGCAAGTATTGCACCAAGCCGCTGGATGTCCACCTTATGATTGTTCATCCCGAGAAATACGTAGAGCGTTTCTGCGACGCGGGCGCTTGGTCGGTAGGTTTCCACCTGGAAGCAGTCGATGATCCGTTGCCTATCCTCGATATGATTCGAGCCAAAGGGGTACGTACTTGCCTCACCATCAATCCGGATATCGCCGTAGAGCGACTCGTGCCCTACTTGGATAAGGTGGATATGGTGCTGCTCATGTCCGTCTTTGCCGGCTTTGGTGGTCAGAAATTCATCCCCGAGACGATGGACAAGATCCGCTTCATACGCGAGGAGATAGATCGACGCGGACTCCAGACGCTCATCGAGATAGACGGAGGCGTCAATGCCGAAAATGCCTCGGAACTCTTCCGTGCAGGTGCCGATGTGCTCGTAGCCGGTAGTGCTGTGTTCGGTTCGCCCGACCCCGAGAAGACAATCCGTGAAATGAAACAATAATACGCTGCTATGAGAAAACAATGGATGATATTGCTCTGCTTTGTGATGGCTTCCGTAGCCTTGCAAGCCGAGGTGGTGACGCTCAAGAATGGTACCCAAGTTCGTGGTACTATCGTGCTCCAGAACGATGAAGTGGTTATCCTGCGCGATGCGTCGGGTGCCCGCTTCCAGTATCCGCGTTCGGAAGTGGTCAGCGTAGTCGAAGAGAAAGACACAACGCCTGCGGAGCAATTAGAGGAGAAGACCGTAGGCGAAGGCCATAAGAAGAAAGCCAGTATCCTTGTCGAGGCAGGTGTTGGCGCGTCCATTCTGCCGGGCGACAAGAAGACGGGTGTGGCTTATAGTGCCGACCTGCTCTTTGGTTCCCACAACCTGGCCGACCGTCGTATCTTTGTCGGTGGCGGTCTGGGCTACCATGGAGATGCAATGGATAGCATTTCCTACAACTTCCTGCCGGTCCAGGCTGCACTGCGTATGCCTTTTGTTGTGGGAAAACATGCCCCGATATTCGGTATGTCGGTGGGCTATGGTATCGCCCTTAGCAAGAAATATGTGGGTGGCATCTATGCCCAGGCACTCCTGGGTTATCGCTACGAGATCAATAGCAAGACGGCTCTCGCCCTCTCGGCAGATGTCAGTTTTCAGCAGGCTCGCATGACCGTGACCGAAGCGCCCGACGGCACGACACCGGCAGCTACTTATACGAATCAAGCCGGTCGTAGCATTGTACGAACCGGCCTGAAATTCTCACTTTTCTTCTAGGAGATTAACCCAGATAGGTCTGGAGGATATGGCTACGCTGCCCCGCTTTGAGGCGGCGTATTGCTTTTTCCTTAATTTGACGCACGCGCTCACGCGTGAGACCCAGCTCTTCGCCAATCTCTTCCAACGTTTTCTCCGGACAACCGATGCCGAAGAACTGACGCAGGATGTCGGCTTCACGACTGGTCAGCGTCATCAGCGCACGGTCTACCTCACGCTGAAGCGACTCGTTGATCAGTCCCTTGTCTGCATTCGGTGAGTCTTCGTTCACCATCACGTCGATCAGGCTGTTGTCTTCGCCCTCTACAAACGGAGCATCCACGCTGATATGACGACCCGACATCTTCAGCGTGTCGGCAATCTTATCCACCGGGATATCCAGTTCTTCAGCCAACTCTTCAGCCGACGGCTTGCGCTCGTGCACTTGCTCAAAGCGCTGATAAGCCTTGCTGATCTTGTTGAGCGAACCTACCTGGTTCAACGGCAGACGAACGATACGCGACTGCTCGGCCAATGCCTGCAGAATCGACTGACGAATCCACCATACCGCGTACGAGATGAACTTAAATCCACGCGTCTCGTCAAACTTCTCAGCAGCCTTGATCAGTCCCAGGTTTCCCTCGTTGATCAAGTCCGGCAGACTCAGTCCTTGGTTCTGGTACTGCTTGGCTACCGATACAACGAAACGCAGATTGGAGCGTGTCAACTTCTCCAGTGCTGCGCGGTCGCCATTGCGGATCCGTCCGGCCAGTTCTACTTCTTCTTCCACCGAAATCAGGTCCTCGCGACCAATCTCTTGCAGGTACTTGTCCAGCGAAGCCGATTCACGGTTGGTAATCGATTTTGTAATCTTTAATTGACGCATATATAACTAATACTGTATTTGTCTTTCGTTTTATTTTCCCCAAAATCAAGCGCTAGCTATGCGATGCTTGATTTTGAGAGGAGGAAGCGCGAGTCGTTTTCAATTCGCAGCGCGAATTCTGTTAGCCGAGCCGCTTCCGACGAGTGATCCGGTCGGGATTGCTTCGTAATCCCTGCTGCGCGCAGGGCGCTCAGCTCAACCGTATTTCTAAGGAGTCTGCTCAAACAAGCTTGGACATCCTCCTTATAAATACGTTTGTGATCCGGTCGGGATTCGAACCCGAGACCCACAGCTTAGAAGGCTGTTGCTCTATCCAGCTGAGCTACCGGACCCCAATAATTTATTTCTTCTTTAACAATTCTTCGGCAAATGCCTTGACGTTCACGCCATCAAACGTGCCGCTCGACATCATCAGCAGTGCCGTGTTCTTGTAGTCTAAACTGCGCAAGTGCTCTTGCAGTGTCTCGCTGTCGGTAAAGACTGCAACATTTTCTGTGCCAAACGCGCGCTGTACTTCTTCGGCCGTGATGGGAGTCAACCGTTTGTGCTCTATCACCTTCGGGTTGAAGTATACATACGCGACATCCGCCTCGGCCATACATCCCTTGTACTGCGGCAGGAAATCGGCCATCAGGCTCGAGAAGGTATGCAGTTCCATGCAGGCCACCAGCCGCTTCTCGGGATAACGCTCCCGCACGGCATTCACCGTGGCTTTCAGTTTGCTCGGACTGTGCGCAAAATCCTTATAGGCTACGCTATCTGCCGTTTCGGCAATCTTCTCCAGTCGGTTGCTTGCGCCCGTGAACGTACTGATCTCGCGGTAGAAGTCATCCGGGCTGACGCCTATACAATGGCAGGCCAGCATGGCTGCTTGCAGGTTCTGCATGTTATGCCGTCCGAACACCTGCATCGCAACATCGCCTTCGTATGCATCGTACGGAATACACGTGATATCTTTTCGTGCCCCGTCGGCTATCTTGCGCAGGTTCTCGTCGCCCTGGTAGTAGATAAACGAACCGTTCGGCTCGAAGCTATCTACAAACTGGCGGAACGTATCCACATACTGCGGGAAGGTGGGGAAGACATTGATATGATCCCACGCAATACCCGTCAGTATGGCTACGTGCGGGTGGTACCATAGGAACTTACTTCTTAAGTCCAGCGGACTGGTCAGATACTCGTCGCCCTCAAACACGGCATACTTAGCCGTATCGCTTAGGCGTACCATCCGTTCAAAGCCCTCGATCTGTGCCCCCACCATATAGTCGGCCTCAATGCCCAGACGATTCAGAACATACAGTATCATCGACGTCGTGGTCGTCTTGCCGTGACTACCGCCTACTACGATGCGTATCTTCTCTTTGGTCTGCTCATACAGATACTCCGGGAAGGAGTATATCTTGAGCCCCAATTCGCGAGCACGCACCAGTTCCGGATTGTCCTCACGAGCATGCATTCCCAGTATGATAGCATCTATGTCGGGAGTGATACGCTCGGGATGCCAACCCATCTCCTCCGGCAGCAGACCGGCATCGCGCAGATGACTCAG
>JAFPLG010000038.1 GCA_017402895.1 Paludibacteraceae bacterium | reverse complement strand
TGACCTCTGTTCTGGTCGGTGCCAGCTCGGTCGCCCAACTGGAGAACAACCTCGCGGTCTTGAACTAAAAAAAAACGGCTGATTATGCGAATAGATCGAAAGGTTGGTGTTCTTTCATAAGCGTAATTCGCATAATCAGCCCTTTTCATATACCAAAAACAGGTAAATCGCCACTAAATTTGCATTATTTTGCAAAAAAATGCAGAAAAATTTGGCTATATCAAAAAAAAAGCAGTAATTTTGCGGCGTAAAACATTTGATATATATTATCACTATCACCATGAAATCGTATCGTTTTTTGTCTCTTCTCACAGTATTGCTGGTTTTGGATATTGCCGGCCTTCGGGCAGATGCCGTCACTCCGGAGCAGGCCACGCAGATAGCCTCACAATTTTTCTCCAATAAAGGGCCTCGTCGAATGCAGAGTAGCGCTCGGCGCACATCCGCACAAAGTGCCATGACCACGGTCGCAGTCTTTGACTCTATTGACAGTGCGGGACAACCGTATATCTATGCCGTGAGTGCGCCTCAGCAGGACGGATTTGTGCTGGTGAGCGGTGACGACCGCTTCAACGCCGTATTAGGATACAGCGATGGTAGCAGTTATGACGAGCAGACCATGCCGGAGAATATGCGTGCATGGATGCAGGGTTATATTGCCGAGATGCGGTATCTGGAGTCAAAGGGATACCGGTCCGCTCCACTCCGCTCCGCCTCACCCAAAGCGGCTATCTCTCCGCTCCTGACGACGAAATGGAACCAAGGTGCGCCATTCAACAACAATTGTCCGATAGATAATAGTACCCAACAACGTTCGGTGACCGGTTGTGTAGCAACAGCGATGGCGCAAGTGATTAACTATCATATTCAGAACCATAACGCACCCACGCAGATTGTGGCTGCCATCCCCGGCTATACGACGTATACGAGGGGGATGTATGTGGGCGGCATTGCTGCGGGGACCAAATTGCCTGCTGCGTCATACCTGATTGACGATTATGCGAACAATGCAGGAACGGACGATCAGAAGCTGGCGGTGGCGAATCTGATGCTCTACTGCGGCGTAGCGATGAACATGGATTATACATCCACCGGTTCGGGTGTAGCGGGTTCGCCAGCACAAGCACTGAAGACCTATTTCGGCTTTGACTCCACGACACGCCGTGCAGAGCGTAAAAACTTCACTTACCAGCACTGGATGAATATCATCTATGATGAGTTGGCAGCCGGTCGTCCGGTGTACCACAGCGGTGCCACCGCAACGGGCGGTCATGCGTTCGTCATCGTCGGATATGACGGAGACGGCCTTTTCCACGTCAACTGGGGGTGGGGCGGTAGTTGCGACGACTACTTCGCTTTATCGGTAATGAACCCGGATGACAACAACAATATCGGTGCCAGCACCAGCAATGACGGCTATACGATTGACCAACAGGTGGTAATAGGTGTTCAGATCGGTTCGGGTGAGTCCTATACGGAACCGGTGCTGCTCACGATGGATACCTATAATGTAAACGGACAGAATGCTGTTTTCAACGGAGCTAACTTCACCGGCGTGACCCATAGCTGGACTGCTGCATTGGCTATCATCGATGATGACGGAACCATCAACCAGATAGGAGGAACAGTTCCTTTTAATCTAGACTACGGGTATTTTAGTACTGAAGAACTGACCGTTCCTACCAATACGGACTTAGCCGGTCAGACCAAACGCATTGTTCCCGTTTGTCGCCTGAACGAAGAGCCTCAGGGTGTATGGCATACGGGACCGAGCCCGGACATAAATTATTGGCAAGCGGTGTATGATGCCAACGGTGTGCCGACTTTGACTGTACACCCTATTTACAACCTAAGCGGTGTGATTTCAGTGCCCTCCAATAAATTTGTGAACGAGACGCAAACCATACAACTACAGGTTACCAACAGTGCTGATGAGTTCTACGGCCAGATATACCTTTTCGCCAGCACAACGGAGAACAAAGGCGCATATGTGACCCAACTGGGTCTTATCTCGCTCGCCAACAGTACGGAGACGGTTCAGTTCGAATGGACGCCGACCGCTGCAGGTACTTATAACCTTTGGGTGGCTACGAGCACCGACGGTAGCAATGTCATCGCCACCGGTTCGGTGACTATCGTTAATGATCCCAGTTTGACCGGTAAGACACTTGTGATGACGGCCTGCTCGTTTGAGAACACAGATGCCACTTCTGCCCAAATAGATGCAAGCGGAATCCGCAGTGTGGATGTATATGGAGACCGCTTGAAAGGATCGGTCACGGTGAAGAACATATCCAATTCGCAGTTCGGTCCTTTAAATCTCGGAGTGCGCATCGAGAAATACAACACCTCGACCCAACAATACGACAGCGATCCCGTTTTGGGATATTACCCAGACTTCTCTTTGCAGGCCGGTAAGTCCGTGAACTTAGGTATTGAACGCACATCATTAGAAACGGACAATACCTATCGCATCCGTTTCTTGAATTGTTCGGTTAATCCTAATGTGGAATTGGATGCTCGCTATGTATTCCATCTGCGCACGCTGACCAACTATACTATTTCGTATAATCTGGTTGGCGGAAGCGTGAGTGAGGCCAATCCGACGAGTTACAACGTGCTGAGCAATGCCATCCGTCTGAACAACCCGACACGTACGGGTTATACCTTTGCCGGTTGGACAGGTACGGACCTCGACCATCCTACGATGACTGTGACTATCCCGAAGGGTTCGACGGGCAACCGGTCTTACACCGCCACGTGGACACCGAACATATATGTTATCACCTGGCAGATGGACGACGGGTCGCTTATCGACACCACACATGTGGCGTATGACCAGATGCCGACGCACTCTGCTCCGGTAAAGCCGAATACCGACGAATACCGTTATGATTTCGCCGGTTGGAGTCCAACTCCAGCCGCGGCTACGGGGAATGCGATTTATACGGCAACGTTCACCGCCACTCCTTATGCCACCATCACTCAGGCACCGGAAGCGATAGCCAATCTGGTGTACGACGGTACGGCGCAGACACTCATCACAGCGGGTATTGCGAACGGAGGTACGATGCAATACAAACTGGGTGACGGAGCATGGAGCACGAGTCTGCCTGCAGCCACGGATCCCGGACGCTATACCGTTTATTATCGTGCACAAGCCGATGCGAGTCATGCCGATCGTGAAGGCGGTTCGCTGACCACATATATCAACTATCGGATAGACTATGAGCTGGAAGGCGGTTCTGCCACCAATCC
>JAFPLG010000037.1 GCA_017402895.1 Paludibacteraceae bacterium | reverse complement strand
CGATGGTTCGCCCCTCAAAGAAGAATACCGTCGTAGCCATAATGAATATGTCGGCCGAGCCACAGACAGTAACAGTTGACATGACCGGCTACACAGGCAAATATACTTGCCTTTGCGGTCACAAACACAAACTCCGCAAGCACGAGACATTCAATCTCAAGCCGTGGCAATACAAGATTCTGACGAAATAAATCCACTAGACATCTAGACATCTAGAATTCTAGAAAACAAAAATAGGCTGCCCGCTCTGGACAGCCTATTTTCTATCTTATCTGCGGTGAGAACCTCCACCGCCGCCACTACTGCGACCTCCGCCTCCGGAGAATCCTCCGCCGCCACTACGGCTTCCACCTCCTGAATAGCTTCCGCCACTACTGCGGCCTCCCCCGTATGAGGAACTGCTTCCGCTACTACGGCTTCCGCCCGAATAACTTCCGCTGCTACGTGTGCTGCTTCCACCGGAGTAAGTACTGCGTCCAGTGCTGCTCGAAGAGCTGGAAGAACCCGAAGAACGCGTTACCGTCGAGGACGAACCCGTAGAACGGCTACTTGGTGTGCGGTAGGTGGTGCTACCCGTCTGACGCGTTACGGTCGTCTGACCGCTACGTTGGGTCGATTGCGTCGTACGTTGCGTAGTCTGAGTAGGCTGACTGCCGCGTTGCGAAACGGTCGATTGACCACTGCGTTGCGTCGTCTGCGTCGTGCGTTGGGTCGTTACCGTCTGGCCTCCGCGTTGAGGCGTCTGTGCGCTGCGTTGACCACCTGCAACCTGTTGCGTTCCGCGAGCGGATACGGTAGAACGGCTACCGAAGGTGCGATCACCATGCAACGACGTACGAGAAGGCGACGCCTGGGTTCCGGCTACGCGGGTCTCACCCTGACGAGCTCGAACACCGCTGTTACCACTCTGCAAAGCTCGTGCGTTGCTTACGCCACTGTTGCGCTGCGAGAAGCCGCGCTCAGGATGCTGGCTGGCATATTCGCGACGACTTACGCCGGAATGATGCGCATACATCTCACGGTATCCGTGGTGAGGCTCACGTCCGTAACGGAACGAGCAGTGGTGATGGTGGTGATGGTATGCATAGCAGTGGTGCCAATACAGGTCCCATGCCAGGCAGTGGTGATGATACCACCAGTGGGGGTAATATCCCCAGTACCAAGGACTATACCATGCGTACCAACCGGGACTCCAAAACCAATCGTAGATTACAGGACGATAGATATAAACCGGCTCGATGATATAGTTGGTACCATATACATACTCATCGCCGATGATCTGAACCGACACCTGCTCCGACGCGTCTTTCTCTACGTAGATCGTAGCGATATCCTGGTAGATATCCTTTGCGAGGATTGCTTGCAGTATGATCATACGCTTATTGCCCTCGCCTACCTCTACTACGCGGATATAATCTACGTCACCATCGCCGTTCAGGTCCAGGTTGTTGTAGAATTCCTCCGGGTTGTTGAGTTTCGTCTCAAACTCTTCCAAGTTAGCCGACTCAGCAAAGAGGTTTGCCACCACCTTGAGGTCGAGAGCCTGGGAGATGTCGGAACTGTTGGCCGAAACGGTGATTGTCTCGTCGGCCCATAGCGCGGCACTCATGAGCGCCACCGCTGCCAGAAGTGTCATTAAGCGTTTCATAATCGTTGTTGTTTTAAAGTTATTATATCGTCATAACGTAATTACGTATTTCCGTAATAGACGTTATACTTTCTTGCTTTCAATTATCGTGCCAAACCCGTTAGACGAGTTGCAGATTATGGTGCATTTTTTCTTTTTTGGTCCGCATATAGCGTTCGTTATACGGATTCGGACGTATCTCAATCGGCACATTCTCAACGATTTGGATACCGTAACTCTCCAGCCCGATACGCTTCACGGGATTGTTGGTCATCAGGCGCAACTTGCGGGCATTCATCTCACGCAATATCTGTGCACCCACACCATAATCGCGTTCGTCGGGACGGAAACCCAGATGCACATTCGCCTCCACGGTATCCTCACCCTGTTCCTGCAATTTATAAGCGCGAATCTTATTCATCAGTCCGATACCGCGTCCTTCCTGATTCATATACACAATCAGTCCTTTCCCCTCTTTCTCTATCATCTCCATGGCCTTTTCCAGTTGTTCGCCACACTCACAACGCATCGAACCGAACACATCGCCCGTCATACAACTGGAGTGCACACGACAGAGCACTGCCTCGTCGGCCGTCCATTCTCCCTTCTGGAGCACGACATGCTCTAGTCCGGTTGCCAGGTCGCGGAAGGGCGTCAGCATAAACTCCCCATGCCGCGTGGGCAAGAACACCGTCTCACCGCGCTCTATCATAACATCGGTCTGTACTCTGTCAGGCGTAGCCGATCTGTATTCTGTCAGGCCAAAGGCCGGTCTCTCAAGCCGATAGGCTATCAAATCCTTGATCGTAATAATCTTCAGGTCATACTCCCGTGCCACCTCTTCCAGTTGCGGCATACGAGCCATCGTACCATCCGCATTCATAATCTCAATCAATGCAGCCGCGGGTTGCAGTCCGGCCATGCGGGCCAGATCCACACCGGCTTCGGTATGTCCGGCACGTTGCAGCACACCGCCCACACGGGCATAGAGCGGGTTGATATGACCGGGGCGGCCAAAGGTCTCGGGACGCGAAGCCGGATCAGCTAACGCACGAATCGTAGCCGCACGATCAGCCGCCGAGACGCCCGTCGTACAACCCTCCAGTTTGTCCACTGTCACGGTAAACGGTGTTCCGAGCATCGAGGTGTTATTGGTGACCTGGTGCATCAAGTCCAGTTCCGCGCAACGCTTCTCCGTAATAGGCACGCAGAGCACACCGCGTCCATGCTTCAGCATGAAGTTGACTTTCTCGGGCGTGATCAGTTCAGCAGCCGTTATGAAATCGCCTTCGTTCTCGCGGTCTTCATCATCCACGACGATGACGAATTTTCCCAAACGAAAATCCTCTAAGGCTTCTTGAATAGTGTTCATATTTTTGTTTTGTTTCTTTCTTGATTCGTTCGTACTCACGCAGCCAGGCTTCCGGATTGAAGAGCGCCGAGTCGGTAGCCGCCTTGTAGGTCAAAAAGATGCCGATAGGCAACAACACAAACGAGCTGAGCCACATTCCGGTCCAGCAAGGCCATATCGCTTCGCGCGCCATTTTGTAGCCCGTGTTGTCAATAATATAATATATAATGAAGAGCACCACAGATATCACCACCGGCGCACCGAGTCCTCCCTTTCGAATGATTGCACCCAAGGGCGCACCGATAAAGAAGAATATCAGGCAGGCAAAAGCCAAGGTAAACTTACGATACAATTCTATCTCATGGCGCCGGATATACCGTTGCGAGTCGTCCAGCAAAATCGCATTATAATCGATCTGGTCACGATAGTTTTGTGCCCGTTCCCTCGCTACGCGCATAGCCGATAGTTTCTGCTCGGTGGTCATGTTGCGGAACAGTTCTTCGGGGTCGTAGGCCCTGCGTTCCTGTGGTTCGACAGGAATCAGCACACGTCCTTCCTTACGCTCGCGACCGAAATAATGGTTAGCCACCATCTGCGTACTCTGTGCGTGGCTCTGTTCCTCGGCACTGCGCTGGACAGAATCGATCGAGTGAACCAGTTCCACGACATTCTTGCTCACATGCTGGTCCTCCAGAACCGACTCATCGTAGCGGCTGAACTCCGAATCGAAGTCAAGCAACACCTGCTTCATCGAGAATGTCTCGCGCCGGTAAGGAATACTGGTGGTACCGGTGGCTTGCTGTTCCTTCTTGCTCAAGTTCTCGAACGACTCACCCGAATAGAGGCGGAGCAACAGATATTTCTTGTCCTCTGTAAAGTAAAGTCGTCCCGTATCCGCCACGGTCACCGATGAATTATGAAATCCGTTAGTATAGTCGTAAATCATTACGTTGTAGAGCGTTCCGTCCACCGGATCCTTCTGCCGCACATAAATATTGATGCCGTCTATTCCGCCGTAGAACTCCCCCACGGGGATAGATAATTCCGGCGATTTCTGACGCAGCGAGAAAATCAAAGCCCATAGTTTCATCTGGGCCTTGGGCAGCACGTTATTACTGAAAAAGAACGCCCCAACCGCGATAAACGCAATAGATATCGTAAGCGGGCGCATGATGCGAAACAGCGAGATACCCGCCGCCTTCATGGCCGTGAGCTCGAATTTCTCACCCAGATTTCCGAAACTGATCAACGAAGAGAGCAATATGGCCAGCGGCAGAGCCAGCGGAACGACCGTGGCAACGGCATACACAAAGAACTCGGCCAGCACAGTAAGCGCCAATCCCTTGCCCACTAAGTCCTGGACATGCATCCAAACAAACTGCATCAACAAAATGAAGATGCAGATAAACAACGTTGCCAGAAACAACCCGAGGAAGTTTCGCAACATGTATATGTCAATTCGCTTGACGAGTCGCAATATACTGTTTTATCCGTTTAAGTTCTCGCTCACAAATATCAGCGGCAGCAGGTCGGCTGCAGAGCGGAAGACAAGTGTCTCTTTCTCGCCGTAGAGCAGCACCTCCATCGGTTGTTTGTAGCGATGCTCGGTCTCAATCATTACCTGACGGCACGATCCGCATGGCGAACCCGGCTCTGCCGTAAAATGGCCATCCGTGTAGCAGGCGATTGCCAATCGAACAACAGGCTGATCGGGATACTGAGCCCCGGCAGCAAAGAGCGCGGTACGCTCGGCACACAAACCGGACGGGTAAGCCGCATTCTCCTGGTTCGCACCACGAACGATGGTGCCGTTTTTCAACTCGGCTGCCGCACCTACGTGGAAACCCGAATAGGGGCAGTAGGAGTTGTTGATCTGATCCTTGGCAATGGCCACAATCTTCTTCTGCTCTTCGCTGAGTTCATCCCACGAACAAGCCACTACCGGAACCTTGATTTCGTACTTTTTCATATCTTAGATGATTTTTAAGGTGCGCATTATCTCAAATTAGTCCGCAAAGATACAACTTTTTTTTCACATATGCAAGCACACACGAGATTTAATACAAAAAAAATCGGTTTTTCTAGCAAAAAAGAAAATTTTCAATTTTCAATTT
>JAFPLG010000036.1 GCA_017402895.1 Paludibacteraceae bacterium | reverse complement strand
TTTTGCTCCACAAAATGAGTCGGATCCTGCACCGGAAGTGGAGATGGATTTTACATGTACGCCAGGAATATATACAGATAGTATCCTTTGCAGTCTTTTCTGTAAAAACGGAGGAAGCAGTGGTATCGATTTTGGCTTGCCATACAAAGCTACCTTGCAAACCGATCACCTTCCGGATGGTACTTTTGTTTATTATATCTCCTTGGGTAAGAAATACCGAGACTTGCTGCTGCAAATGGGTATTAGCTATAATGTGGAAGTATATGTGAAGGTGACGTATAAGTCGGCCGGTGTGATTAGTATTGCGCCGAATGACTTGTTCGCTAACTGTATGGATGGCTTTAAATTCATGCAATTGGGCGATACTGTGCAGGTAAAGACCAGAGATAAGAGTCGCCATGTCATTGTGCCATACGTACAGTGGCAAGAGGATTCCATTCGCTATGTTTGGGATGGACCCCAACCGGTGACCTTAACTATCAGTTATGCGTGTGATGTGGATCCTACCAACAATGGTGATGAGCGCATATTGGACTTCTATACACTGCAGCCCAAGGATACACTTAAACTGACCAGTGCGGAGTTGAAATACTACGTAAAGAATGCCGATAGCGAGGCCGGTATGTTCTATGCTAAATTCTATACGGATGGAACGGGAACGATGAAGATAGAACGCGTACCTCAAGCGCCTCCGCAGGGAGGAGCAACGCTGTTGCGCTATGATCGTGCGACGCCTGTGGATACAGCTAAGTTATATGCTATACCCTATACATGGACTACGGCTACGCTATTCAAAACGCCTACGGATCATATCTTCCGCATGTATATCGGCACGACGCATGATTTTCAGAAGGCCAATGCAATCGCTACTTATCAATTCAGTCGCTCGGATGCCGGACACTGGCTCGGATTGCAAGATGCAGAGATGCAGGCATTGTGGACCCATGCGACGGACAAGTACCTCTATATACGCTTTGAGTGTACCACCAAGACATCTATCACTCCTTCTCTATGGCGCCCTTCAGATTGCATTATCGGTTCTACACTACTTGAGAAGGGAAAAACCTATACTATCCCTAGTAAATCCACTACCATCTATCGTATTTATTATCCGGATTGGAAGGATGGCGATATGTCGGTAACATGGAATCAAAATGCTGAGTGTAAATGGCTGATTTCCGGTAGCTGTGAGATAGGTACTAACCAGAATGCCGCATCTGTGATTGATTATACCATCATGCAAGCGAAGACAACGTATACCAAGTCTGCTTCGCGTATAGAGAGCCGATGGGGTCCGCAAGTGGATCCGGATGGTTTCATCTATATGCGATTCTATACGACTAAATCGGGTGGCGGAAAGATTACGGTCAATTCCACTGCTCCCGAGGAGGTGGATCCGGCGCCAATACTTTATCCCGCGGCAACGATATCGGTGGTTTGCGACGGCGAACCGACTGATGCGGGACAGCCGTATATCATCCGCGTGTCGGCCGAGCAGGACCTGTCGGTCTATCCCGGAGAACCCGACGACATAGCCAGCCGGACGCCTATCGAGACATGGCATCAGACAACGGGTACAACCCACCAGATTGTTCTCAAAACAGGCGTATATACCCTGAAGGGAGCGGATGAGACGATCCGCGTGGAAGTAAAATAAGACTTAGGCTTCCTGAATCAACTGATCTACCAAAGCCGGTACACCTTGTGTGGCCGGCTTTTGTATATGGGTGATGCGGTCACGCCACGGACCAAACTCCGGCATGCCCGGATCGACGAACCATATCTTCGTGTCCGGCTTGGTGTACTGGAGCAACGAGGCGGCCGGGTAGACATTCAGGCTCGTTCCTACTACAATCAGTATGTCGGCCCCGGATACAATCTCGCATGCCTGGGAGAAATAGGGTACGCCCTCGCCGAAGAAGACGATATACGGACGCAGCAGACTGCCGTCGGGATGACGATCGCCGTAATGCTGTTCCCAGCCCTCGAGCGGAACAGTAGCTACCTCGTCGATCGACGAACGCAGCTTGCGAATCTCGCCATGCAGGTGCACTACATGCGTGCTGCCGGCACGCTCGTGCAGGTCGTCGATATTCTGCGTAACGACCACCGTGCCAGGGAAGGCGCGCTCCAGCCGGGCAATGGCCTCGTGCGCCGCATTGGGCCGAGCCGCCATCGTGTCGCGACGACGCGCATTATAGAAATCGACACACAGTTGCGGGTTGCGCAACCAAGCTTCGTGGGTGCAGACATCCTCGATGCGATACTTCTCCCAGAGGCCGTCTGCGTCCCTAAATGTGCCGAGTCCGCTTTCTGCGCTCACGCCGGCACCCGTAAATACAACGATCTTTTTCATAACTTCCGCAAAGTTACGAAAAATTATCCGATTTTGCAACACTTCTCTCCAGAAAAAATCAGAGAAGTACCAGAATAGGGCTACTTTTAGCCAAACAGTTGAGATTTTTTACAAAAAACCGCATTTTTTCTTGTGTATGTCAAAAAAAAGCAGTACCTTTGCA
>JAFPLG010000035.1 GCA_017402895.1 Paludibacteraceae bacterium | reverse complement strand
GGTGAGAGTTGCAGTTGCAGCTCCGTGTCGGCACCGGTCCCCACGACATTGCCGCCTTCGAAGGTGAAGATCTCCGCACCGGCCAAAGGCGAAGCGGCGATGCTGTTCACATCAAAGGGCAGACATATCGTATTGAAATAACCGTCCTTATAGAGCGTACGTTTCATGAGCGCAAAGTCCTCGTTATCCGCCGCAGCGAATTTCGTCGCGAAGGTCGAGACATCATCGTTCTCGTCCAACACGGTTACCGTCCGTCCCAGACGAACGCTGTAGTACATTGTCGTGTCATAGGACTGTTTGTTATGGATTGTTAATTCCTCAAATTGGATAACATAAGCCTTCTCCGATGCACTCGGATTTGGGGTAGAAGACCAGTAATTACCTTGCAAATTTACATTATCCGTTTTGTATGATCCTTTATCATTATAACCATAGCCATCCGCCGGCAAGAACACTGCACCGGCAGCCGACATCTGCGCCCATTCAGCAGAACTGTATATGTTCTCTTCGAAATGAGCATGGTTGCCGATAAAAGACAAGCCTTCGGGTAACACAAAGTTATCCGGAAGAATGATAAGACCGGGCTTGCCATTTACGGTACCCAGCGAATTCCCGTTAACATCACGGGTTACCAACAGATACGACCATTCGCTACTGGTCAACGCCCTCCATCCGTCATGCTCCAAAGATGGGATCTCACGCCACTTGAACAAATTGGATGTAGCATCCCTCTGCACGTTCTCGTCCGCCAGCGTTACATACACGCCGTCTCCGACGGAGAACACTCCTTTCGGGGCGGTTGCTCCTACTGTGCCTGCTGCCGAAAGCAGCAGGGCACAAAGAGCAAGGATTTTATAATTTCTTTCCAGTAACATCATATTTCTCATTGTTTCGGATAATTACTACATGGTTGTTCTCGATGATCTTATAAACACCGGTCTCATCGGCAGGACGAAGCATGATTGGTGCTTTCAGACTACCTGCATGGCTATCGGTCGAGTACATGATGGCGCCATTTTCGGGTACGTAGTTCTCGCCGTCCATCTCGAAGCGGAGCGTGCCAGTCTTATCGCTCTGGATGGTGAGGAAGTAATATGTTTCCTCATCAATCGTGAGCGGTGTAGCAACCGCAGCGAGTTCGTCGTTGACATAGACGCGGAGCGTCTGATCGGCTACGCCTGTAAGACCGCTTTCGCTGTAAGATACCTTCGCAATCACGGTCATGTTGGTTGCAGCCTTCGGGTTACTGAATACCGACGGATGACTGCTGTTATCCTGAGCGCGACGCGGAGCATTGGAAGGAGACTGACGATAGAACGGGATGGTGACAGTGCCCGGTGCCATGCGACGGAAGAGGTATCCTTCTCCCGGACGCAGGGCAGTGAGGTTACCTTCCCAGCGATTGTTAGCCGAGAAAGTAGCGAAGCGGTCATGTGCTTTGATGAGGTCACCCTGAGTAGCGTTGTCGTAATAACCTGCCAATGCTTCGGTAAGCGGTGTTGCTTGGTCAAACAGACACGGCATCGGACTCCATTTGCCGTTACCGCTGACGGATATCTTCATCGAATCCTCAGGCAGTTTCTCACCCGCGATACGGATGGTATTACCTGCTGCGCTAAGCACCATATAGGTTTGCGAGAAATGCAAAGTTTCAAGCGTACCCACAAAGTAGCCTGTTGCCGCATCATAGTCGCTGAACAGACAGGAGTTGGTGTTCTTGATCTTGTCATTAGCCACCCACGGGTCATTCGCCGTCATACAAGCCGCCATGGAACCGCCGGTCTTGGTCAGATCGAGATTCAGGGATATCCAGTTCCAGCCCTTCTCGATAGCGATATGCTGCATTTCACTTCCGCTGGTCATGAGGATAATCGGTTTTCCGTCGTCGCAGCCATAGACATAGCCATGCTCGAAGAGGATATTGCGACTTGCCGTGAGATCAAAGACTTTACCGGTCGAAGCCTGCCAGAGTTGGAAGCGAACAGGTTGACGGTTCATATCATCGTTACCATAAACAGTGATGAAGGCCTTGGATGTGTTGGTGATATCGTCAAAGGTGACATTTTCTTTACCGACACACTCATTGCGGTAGAGCGCATAGACGATATCATTCGGGTCGGTGTCATAGACCGATTGATCGAGCATGACTTGTGCGCAGACAGACATATTGAGCGGATACTTGCCTTTATCCACACCGTCGTACGGCGGTATCGCCTCTATATTGAATTCGATACGGAGCGGTTCGCTCAGTCCGTCTTCATCGGTCAGATAGATCATATCCGAATAAAGACCTACAGCTATATTGGCATCGAACGTAAGCGTCAGCGTTATCTCGTCAGTAGGCTCAATAGCGCCGCTGGGTGCATCTACTGACAGCCAGTCTGGCATGGACTCGACGGTGTACTGATGACGCTTACCTGAGTAGTTGACAACGCGAATGGTACGTGTGACGGATTCGTCTTTACCATAGATAGCCTTGGCGTTAATCTCTTTTTTCGCCCATTTGACAGCATTGCGATCGACGAAGGTGGTCCATGTCACAGGCGAAGCCATCGGGTTACCGTTGAGGTCCTCCACGTCACGGACGGTGATATAGATGGTCTGTTTGTTAATCTCGCGGTCACGCATGTTGAGATTGATAAGGAGTTCGTCGTTATTGAACGACCAGTCGAAGTTCATCTTCGTGAGCTGGCCAATATCCTGTACAGGTGCAGAGAGCGTTCTGTCACCGAGTGACATCACATCCGACGAATCGGATACGCTCACGATCAGCGGCTGTACTTTCTCCACTACATCTCCTTCGGAGGTGCGGAAGACGCGCTGGTCATTGATAGAGAAGACTTGCTCCAGAATACCATTGTCATTCTCTTTCATCTCCACGAACGGCAGATAAGCCATCAGACCCATTTCGTCACCTCTCGGAGAGATCGTTCCATAGGTCTTCATGAGCGTTTGTGGCAGAGCTTGCTCGAAGATGATGAACTCGTCTATATTACCGTCGAATCCAGCGCCTCCGAGATACATTTCTCCGCTGACCTCACCTATCTTGGTAGCAGCTGTAGAGACTTTCTGTTTGTCGTCCAGATAAACCGATGCATTATTGAACGCACGGTTGATGGTCACCGCGAAATGATGCCATGCGTTATCCGAATAATCACCGTCGATCTTCCATTCGTTCTCATAACTTCTAAAGAAGACATTCCCGTTGCTGAGCACGAGTTCGGTGCCTTGTTTATCGGAGAGTCGTCCGGCGGAGAAGATAGTACCGTTTTTGCTCGGGGTCTTAAACCAGAACATCAGGGTCTCATCCTGCTTGTTGGAGCGTGACAAGAAAGCATCGTTCATCTTGACTATCTGTCCGTCCTTCACACGGAGCGATATACCTTTCTGGTACTCCCAGTTAGCCTGGTAGGTATAGAGGGTAGCGCCATTGGCTTTGTCCGCCAAGGTAGATCCTTTACCTTCGTCCATCGGATAATATGCCACGAGTTCGCGTTCGTATCCGGTGAGGCGGGTCATATAGGTCTGTGTGATCTCGTCGGGAGCCAAAGCTTTGGTCCAGAGACGAACCTCCATCATATTGCCGGCAAAGCCCTTACCGATAGAGATCGGCGCACTGCCGTTGAACTCTATATCTTCCTCAAACGGAGCAATCAAGGTATCTGTTACCTCTTTCGTTCCTGCGTAGAAACGTACCAAATGGTTCGTACGGTCATAGACTACAGCCACACGGGTAAAGCCGATCATCTTCTCCGGCAAGGTGTCGGAATAGATCGTTCCACTGCCTAATTTGGCAAACAGACGGTTATCTGCGGTCTTACCGAAGCTGAAACGTCTGCGGCCTCTGGTGTCATAGTTGAAGAAGGTATATTCCGCTTCCGGATCCTGCGGCCGTACCATCATATCGACCGTGAAGGACTTATCGGAGATAGAACGCAGCACTTTGGATTCCGCATAGGATTTTTCCGTGTCGATGAAATGGAGGGATATACCGGTGGATATACCGGTCTCGTTGGTATAGCCGACCAATTGGAAGTTATTATCCTCATCAAGGTAGTTTCCGGCGATCGGTTCATTGAATCGCAGCAACAGTTTGTCTCCTACGCCGAGAATGGAGTTAGCCGGCTCGGCTTCACCGAACACACGCGGTACGCGCGTATCCTTAATACCGCGCATTACTTCCGACGCGCGAGTGATGAATCCGTTACCATGACGGCAGAAAGCCACGGCGCGCAGGTCGTATTCCTGCTCCATCGGGTCGCGCTCACCGTAGAAACGTACATTCTCTATACGACCACCGTTGATCATCGCCTTGTTGCCCGAAGCCAAAGCAAAGAGGCTGTCATTCGCGTAGTAAGAACACAAGTTGATCCAAGCATCATCACTGCGGGTCGAGAGTTTGTATTGGAACTCGATATGGTCGAAATTCTTGTAGTTCACATCAAATCCGTCGATCACAACAGGCAGATACCATCCTGTCGAGTCTTGCGGCGAGAGCGTATTCAT
>JAFPLG010000034.1 GCA_017402895.1 Paludibacteraceae bacterium | reverse complement strand
GGACGCTGCTGTCGCTAAGATCAAGGCTATCGTTGCCCTGCCGGAGGTTGGCGAAGAGTACGACTCGACGGTAAAATCCGTGATGCCGTATGGTTGCTTCGTAGAGTTCATGCCGGGTAAGGAAGGTCTGCTTCATATCTCGGAGATCGATTGGCGTCGCTATGAGACGATGGAAGAGACCGGCATCAAGGAGGGCGATAAGATCCGCATCAAACTGATGGAGGTTGATCCGAAGACCGGTAAGTTCCGTCTGAGTGCTAAGGTGCTCAAGGAGAAACCGGTCGACTACGTAGAGCCTACTCGTCCGGAGCGTGGTGAGCGTGGTCCCCGTCCTGAGCGTCGTGGCCCGCGTCCCGAACGCCGTGGAGAGAATCCCGATGGCGCCCGCCTGCAACGCGGTCCCCGCCACTAAATAAACAAAAAAGCAGAACTCATTCGGGTTCTGCTTTTTTTTACTCGGCCTTCTTCTCGGCTTTCTTCTTGGCCTTCGCTTCTCGCTTGGCTTCTCGCTTGGCTTCGCGGCGTGCTTTGCGTTGTTGCTGTAGTTGCTTGCGCTGGTCCTTAGACGGGATGTTGAAGTTGTAGCGCCAGAGCAGACCTACGCCTTGGATGGTGTTAGCCTGACGCAACGAGTACTTATCCACGGTGTGGGTATACGCTTTCAGACGCAGTTGGCCGTCTTCCGTAAGTAGCACTTCGGCATCCAGGTCACCAAAGAACGGCCGGTTGCTGATATCGTTGTAGCGGTAACCGACATTACCGTTGATGATAAGTCGGTCGACAGGCTGCAGCTGGAACTGCGCCTCGTATTCCTGGCTGGCCGTAGCACCTTCGCCCTCGGCACGAACCTGGATACCCATGGTGAAGATATCGGTCAGTTTGCCGAGCCAGCTGTTGATCTGGCCGGTGATGGTGGACGAGAGGATAGAGTAGGTCTCGTTCAGACCATAACCCGACGAACTCAACATATAATCCGGCGTATAGAAGCGTCCGAAGACGAGCAGGTAAACGACCTGACGCATCAGCATCTCCTCGGTGTTGATGATCGCCTGCACCTGGTTCTGGATACCCTCTTCCGACATAGGCAGCTCGATAGCAAACTTGAGCATCGGGTTGCTGAGTCGTCCGGTCATGTTCAGACAGGTGTTGACCGGCACGGACGAACGCGTCACGCCTACCGACGATATCTCATCGCCGAACAGGTCGCGCAGGTTAGCCGTCACGTGGTACTTAGCTGTCACGTTCAGGTCCGGATCGGCAGGATTGCCGTTCCATACAATCGTACTACCGTTGGCTATCGAGAAGTTGCGTCGGATGACGTTGGCCAGCGTGAAACCGAGCGAACCGCTCTGGGCCGTATAGGTGCCCAGCAGTTTGTATTCGTCCAGGTGGCTGTCGTAGGTCAGTCGGAGGGCTCCGTCACCGCGTGCCTGGATCATGTCGCCCGTTCGCTCATCCAGCATCAGCTGGAAGTTGAGCAGCGGAGTCGTCTCTATGTTCAGACCCAGTTTGATGCGGGTGGATGTCTCCTGGAGATGGCGCTTACGAACCGAATCCACACGGGCCAGCAGGGCCGAATCCACCTGCACCGAATCGTTTTCTTCCAGCACAGGACGTTCCGGCAAGCGGGTGCGCAACGAATCCACGAAATGGACGAAGTTCGACTCCGACTCACTGGATGCACCGCCCAGCGACAGACGGAACTGGGAGTTCTTGGCCGTAGAAGCCTCCGCGTTGATAGTGATGAGTTGGTCGTTTCCGTCGATACGTGCCTCGCCTTCGGCATAGACACGACCCTGGACGGTCTGTCCTGCTTCGTACGGCAGATCCAGCACCATCGCCTTGTGCGGCTTAGCCACCAGGTGGAAGTTGAAGTCGCGGAACTCGTTATGGTTGATCTTACCCTCGAACTCTATCGGATTGCCATTGTCGTCCTGGAGAATCATATGCGGGAATCGAATGGCCGTAGAGTCCATATAGATGGTGTCGTTGATATGGTATCGACAACCCGTGAACGGTACACGTATCGTACCGTCCTCGGCCTTGGCGCGCGTGAGCACGTAGGTGGCACCCGGCCATCCGAATACCTTCACATAGCCCGTTCCGTAACCGCCTATCTCCGGCATGAAACCGCGTGTCCAATAGCCGATAAAGGCCAGCGGTATATGCGTAGGTGCGATATTCACTTCCCAGTGACCCGATGCCAGGTTGACTGCTCCGTGTACGTCAGCACGCTGACGGATAGAGTCGGCCACGACAGCCTGGAACTGCAGCAGACGGCGAGCGGGGTCGAACGAGACAGAACCGTCGGCATCACCGATGACCTCGTCGCCCATCGCATAGTCCTTGATCTTCACCTCCGCTTCTATCATCGGACGATCCATGACGGCATAGAGCGTAGCCCAACCATCGACGATACCTCCCATCTTAAAGCTCTTCTCATCCACTACCAGCGGCATCAGATAACCCGCATTGATACCCTTCAATCGGATGTTGAGGGCATCGCTCAGGCTATGCGACGCGATACCTTGCACGTTGAGCGATTGTGCGCCCGATGCGGTAAAGGCATGTAGTTGGTCGATACGAACAGCCCGGTCGGCTGCTATATAGCTGAGCAGGATGTCGTCGAAGACGAAGGTGGTGTCCTGGAAGGTGATTTGCGTGGGGGCCATATGCAGATCTATCTGCGGCTTGTTGCGCGTCGTACGGAAACGGGTGTCCAGACTCAGGTCGCCCACTTGCACCTTAGCCAGCGGGTTGACCGAGTAAATCTCGGCATTGGTCTTGAGTTCGTCGCCGTGCAAAGCCATGTCTATCTCCGTCAGATAACCCATCGTCGTGGCCGAAGCCTTCAGTTCGGGATGGCCGGTTCGGTTGTTGAGCGAGAGGCGTGCATAGCGTATCGTCTTGTTGCCCAGCGCCATATAGTCCTGGTAAGCATCCAGACTGCACAGACCTGTAGCGTCGTTGATAGAGAGTTGTATATCCTGTGACTGTCCGAGCGGAACCTCCACACCAAACATGGAGAGTAGGTCGCTCAGGCGGTTTCCTTCTACGTCGATATGTATGTTCTGTGCACCTTTCGGTACGCGTGTGGTCCATCCGTTCTTAGGCTGGATATGGGCCAGCATGGATGGCGGCAGTAGACGCTTGGCTGCCCGTTGGGCAATCGTAGACAGGTCCTCGTAGTAGAACTGGCCATTGACATCGGCATTCAGATAGTCGCTCGTGAGATGGATGGTCTTGTTGGCTCCGTTAGCCTTGGCGTTCACCGCAAAATGACGCATACGGAGGTGGCGGTTCTGGTCATACAGATGGAGCGAGTCGATCGTGGCACTACCGTCCATATGGTCGATGTCTGAACCGTGGAGCTTCATATGCATAGCCGCTCCTATCGTCAGGTCGGGCATCTTCTGTCCCAGGTTCAGTGCCGCTAGACGCAGATGACCGATACGCAAGTCGCAGTCGATATCAGGATACTTGCCCGTCATGTCCACGTGGCCGTTGAAGTGCAGGCGTGCGTTGGGATCTTCCATCGTAAACAGACCGTCGAACTGCTTCGGACGCATATGTCCGTCGATATGCATGTTGTGGTAGTTGTATCCGTGGAGCGTCAGTTGGCTGATGTCGGCCGTCATACGGGTGTCCACTGCCCCCGGAGAATAGGTGCCGTCGGCGCGTATGTTACCCGACAGGTTGCCCACTTCCTGGGTGCCCAGCAGTTCGCCCAACCGGAACTGGTTGGCGTTGAACTGTGCGTTGTAACTCAGGTTGCGGAACGTGGTGTCGGCAGCAAAATGACCATTCACACCCAGTGCTCCAAGGCTTGTAGTAAACGAGCCGTTGAGTTGTAGGTTGCGAATGCGTCCGTTGGCATCTCCGCGGAAATGCACATCGTTGAGTCGATTCACGATAGACGGCAACTCGGTAGGATGGTTGTTCAGGTCGTCCAGCACCTCCTTGAGTATCTGTGCAGACACGTGGATGTCTTCGCAGTGGATATGAAAACGCGTGGAATCGATCTTTGGCAGTCCGACAGCCGATATGTTGCCCTTGAAGATACGGTGCTTGTTGAACGAGAGTGACAGGTCGGTGGCGGCCACGCTATCTACCGCACCGTGCACATGGCCGGTCATCCGCAGACGTCCGTCTATCTGCTTGAGTTGCGGCGCTAAGAGTGCCAGGTCTCCCGGTTGAACCTCCGCCGTGCGCAGCGTGAGGTCTACGTAGGTGTTATGCAGCGCACCATGCGTAGTGAGCGGTCCCTTCGGCAGGGTGATGCTTACACCCGAAGCGTCCACCTCGGATTTGGGCAGACGCACCAGCAGGGTAGGGAATCGAAGCATCGTGTCGGTCTTCTGCAGATGGGCCTGGAAGTCGTTGATGATCAGCTGCTCTCCTCCGTGCGCCACGGATGCTCGTAGGTGGGATATCTTACCGTCGATAGAGTCGCGCGTGAGATGGCTCAAGTCCATGTCGGATGAGAACAGCTGGACGGTATAGTCCTGCCAGCGGAGTTGCACATCTTCTATATGAATGTCGCGTATAGAGAGCAGCGATTCGAAGGGTGCGGACTCTTTGTCGGAACGGAAAGCACGTGCCAGGAAGGCGAAGTTGTACTCGCCGTCCGGCAGGGCGTACACGTGGGCGCGTACACCACGGACGTCCACGCGCGAGAAGCGTATCTCCTGGTCTAGCAGGGCCAGCGGACGGAAATGAGCATACATCTGCTCGATATAGGCCAATGTGTCGCCCTGCTGGTCGTGCAGACACACCCGATGGATGCGAACGCGTGCAGGGAAGTTGTATTCGATATGCCCGATGCTCACCTCGGCGTCCAGACCACGACTCAGTTCGGCGGTCACCAGACGAGCCACCGCATTCTGGACCTGCTCGCTACTAACGGCAGCGATAAGCATGCCGATCAGCAGCAGTAGGCTGAACAGAAAAACCGATATGTAGTATAGTACGCGACGCATGTGCACACTTATGCAAACTAACGTGCAAAGGTACGACTTTTAATTGGAAATTG
>JAFPLG010000033.1 GCA_017402895.1 Paludibacteraceae bacterium | reverse complement strand
GTTGTAGGTCACCTCCCGGTAGGTCGGTACGGCCAATTGACTCCTGAAAGAGCGTATCACCGGAGAAGAGTATGCCCTGTTTAGGCAAGTGATAACAAACGCAGTCTTCCTTATGGCCCGGTGTGCGTATCACCTCTATCTGTTCGCTGAAATTCGGAATCTCTATCACTCCTTCTGCAGGGAATACTATAGCCTTTAAATTATACGTAGTTTCTATCCACTCTTGCCCGCAAACATGATCTGGGTGAGCATGTGTAATCAGTAGCGCCACCGGTTTTATCTTCTCGCGTTGGATAAACTCGCTGAAACGCTGCTTCTCTTTGTCTTCATACATGCCGGCATCAATAATAACGGCATGACTCGCGTCATCCCAAATTACATAGGTGCACTCCCGATATGGGTTGAAGTAGAAGACTTTTGTTTGCATGTCTTTTTTCAGTTGTTAATTTGGTAAATAGATAACGTACTTGCCTTCAAACCATTCTTCTTCAAACATCGAAGAGATAGGTGTCGTCTCAATCACCGAATGAAATGGACGAATTTCGTCCTTTAGATCCCCGCCTTTCAGAACAAGCCAGCCATTAGGCAAGGCGTTACGCTGATGGCGGTCGATATTCTTGCGGGTGAGTTTGACTAAATCGGGTAGGGGCATTACCCCGCGTGATACAACAAAGTCAAATGTACATTTCTCTTCTTCTATGCGTTCCCATTTGCACACTACGTTCTCCAATCCCAATGCCTTAGCCACTTCTGTTGCTACGTGTATCTTCTTCTTGATAGAATCGACTAGCACAAATTGGCATTCCGGAAAAAGGATAGCCAAAGGAATACCGGGAAAACCACCTCCTGTGCCGACATCCAGTATCGTTGTGCCTGGCTTGAAACTCAGCACATTGGCTATAGCCAGCGAGTGGAGTACATGGTGTGTGTAGAGACTGTCAATGTCCTTGCGAGAAATGACGTTGATCTTGCTGTTCCAGTCCCGATACAGGGCATCAAGAGCAGCAAATTGCTGCTCCTGACGCTCCGTGAGTCTAAAATAATCAGAGATGATCATGCCATGTTGGTGAATACGTTCTGTACATCCTCGTCTTCCTCAATGCGGTCGATGAGTTTCTGTACAGCCTCTTTCTGATCCTCCGGCAACTCTTTGTAGTCGTTCGGGATGCGAACAAATTCACACGATTGAATCTCAAAGCCGTTCTCCTCCAGATATTTCTGCATGGCATTTGCCTGATCGAAGTCTCCGTAGATAACAATCGTACCCTCTTCCTCGTCTTTCTCCAGTTCTTCTACACCGAAGTCGATGAGTTCCAATTCGAGTTCATCCAGATCAATACCATCCTTCATCGTGACAGTAAAGCATGCTTTGCGGTCAAAGAGGAATTGGAGCGAACCCTGTGTGCCGAGCGTACCACCAAACTTGGTAAAGTAAGAGCGGACATTGGCCACCGTACGCATGTTGTTGTCCGTAGCGGTTTCTACAAAGATAGCAATACCGTGAGGACCGTATCCTTCGTAGTTAATCTCCTTGTAGCCCTCCGACGACTTATCGGTCGCTTTCTTGATGGCGCGGTCGATATTCTCCTTAGGCATGTTCTCCTTCTTGCACTGCTGTATCAGCGTACGCAGACGAGGATTACTATCGGGATCCGGACCACCATCACGAGCTGCGATGGTGATTTCCTTGCCCAGTTTGGTAAATGTACGGGCCATATGACCCCAACGTTTCAGTTTTGTCGCTTTGCGATATTCAAAAGCTCTTCCCATAATTATATATTAAAAATTTTTCCGTTTTTCAATTATTCTGCAGGAGTCTCCGTTTCTCCCTCTGCAGGAGTCGGGTCTGCGTGATCCAAAATCGTCTCAATAGTCACTTCCTCGAAGGTTATGTCAAACTCTACACGACGGTTCTTTGCACGTCCGGTTTTGGTCTTGTTGTCGGCAATAGGACGATCTTGACCATAACCCTTAGCCGTCATGCGTTCTGCAGGAACGCCCTTACTGATCAGGTACTCGCGAACAGCGTTAGCACGATTCTGTGAGAGTTCCTGGTTCTTGTCGGCTTTACCGGTGTTGTCCGTGTGACCCTGTACCTCGATGATGAAACTCGGGTTCTCAATGAACTGCTGAGCAATCTCGTCGAGCAGCGGATACGATGTCGGACGGATAGTAGCCTTGGCGGTCTCAAACTCGATACCTTGCATAGCCTTCTTGAGCAGTTGACGGATCTCACGCTTGATTTCCGGGCAACCCTTGTTGGCAGATACGCCGGCAACGTGCGGACACTCATCCTTCCAGTCGGGTACACCGTCTTGGTCGCTGTCCAGTTCGCAGCCCTTGGCATCTACGTAGTTGATGGCCTCTTTGCGGGTGTTCGGACATTCGTCGCGCCAGTCAGGCACTCCATCACCGTCGCTATCCAGTTCGCAGCCTTCTTGGTTGACACTTACACCGTTAGGCGTTCCTGGACACTTGTCTTTCCAGTCTGGCACACCGTCGCCGTCTGTGTCTTTCTCGCAACCCTTCTCATCTATGAAGCCAATAGCCTCTTTGCGTGTCTTCGGGCACTCGTCACGCCAATCAGGTACTCCGTCACCGTCCGTATCCAGTTCACAACCGTTCGCATCTACACTTGCACCTTCCGGTGTGCCTGGGCACTTGTCCAGATAATCTGCTACGCCGTCCTTATCCGAGTCTAGCGGGCAACCCTCAGCATCTACATGCCCGATGGCCTCTGCAGGCGTGTTCGGGCACTTGTCCAAGTAGTCAGCCACACCATCCTGATCCGAATCAATTGGACAACCGGTCGAGTCAATCGTACCCATTGCCTCTGCGGGGGTATTCGGGCACTTGTCTAGATAGTCAGGTACACCGTCCTGATCTGAATCCGTCGGACATCCTACACTGTCAATGGTCCCACGAGCAGCCTCCGGAGTGCCAAGGCAGTGATCCAGATAGTCGGGTACGCCGTCCTTATCCTCGTCCAGCGGACAACCGTTCTCATCCACTTGTACGCCACGCGGTGTGTTCGGACACATATCCAGTTTGTCGTATACGCCATCGTGGTCCTTATCGCGCTTGTTCGAACCCCAGCAGATGGAGAATCCGAGTGCCAGGTTGACATTGCTGGTCTTGTACGGCAGTACATATTTCTTGCTTCCGTTGACATCCAATCCGGCATACGAAGTCGGGATATAATCCATTGCCAGCGTCATGTTTATACCATCGTACGGCATAAAGCTCAAACCGGCACCGATATCACTGTACTTGCCGTTATGGCAGAGTGAATAGGAAACGGCCAGGTTAAACCAATTGACCGGACGGAAAGCTGCACCCAGCGTTACTTCCTCATAGAACTTGTTGTCATACATGCGCGTTTGAGAAAGAACGCCTACACCTACGCGGTTGTCCCAGAAATTAGCATCTACGCCCACGTTCAACTTCGCAGATATCATGCGAGCGAAGCCCTTTTGGTTCTGCGAGTTGATGTCAATGGCATTAACCAGGTTCTTTAGACTCTCCTCGACATCGTTTTTGAGTTTGTCGGTTTGGAATTCTCCGTTCTCGTCTTGATAATCGCTGTACTGGAATTCACCGACACCTTCAAAAATCGTATCAATGGAGCACCCGAATTGACGGGCGTTGGTCCAGTAGAGGAAACCTAAGTCAACCAGACCTGCAGAAATCTGTACCTGCTCAATAGGCTTGTACGTGAAACCCAGATCAATGGCAGCACCGTAACCGGCTGGCGCATATTTGAGGTTTTTCTTAACGTCGAAGTTGTTAAACGAGTTGGTGATGTCTTCAAACTTCGTGATATTAGCAGGCAGGAAACTCCAATCTAAAGGAGCCGCCATGGCCATGTCGATATTGCCATGAAGCCACCACTGTTCGGTAGAGGCGTCGATACCCAAGTTCTTGGTGCGTCCGCCTATATAAGCTTCACCCAAGAGCAGTTTCAGTTTACCACCGACGGTCCAATGTTCGTTGATGCGATGCGAATAACCGCCGCTCACTTCAGTGAATACATTGGCGTACATGCCAAGACGACTCAGGTTGAAGTAGTTGATGCCTCCTTCAAGGTCGGTCATACCGCCACCCAGCAGGAAGTCAAACATCGTCTTCGGAAGACTCATACCCAGGTCGATTTTCTCATTAATACCCAAAGTCAGATATCCGTCATCTTTGATGCGGAAACCCATGTTGAGCAAACCGAGTGTGATATCACCGTTCACCAGTGTCAGTTTGCGGAAGCGGTTGAGCAATGCCTGACGGTCTCCTCCTTCGGGGTGAAGCGCCGTGATAGTCTGTCCTTGGTAGGTATAGAGCACATCACTCATTGTAAGCGCGTTATTACCAACCAACAGACTGGTGTAACCCAGCGGAGTGAAGTTGATGTAGCCGCTACTTACCGGTTGCAGAGCCGGGTTGATGACGTGACGCATCGGAGCATTCTCCAAGAAGAAGAGGGTGGTCACTTGTTGTGCACCCGCTCCGAGAGTCATCATTGCCACGAGGGCTGCCAAGATAGATTTTTTCAAGGTTTTCATAGTTCAGCCCTCCTTATTGTTGATTGTTATTATTCCAGTCAAATATAGCCGCTGCCTTGGCCGACAAGCCGATAGCAAACTTGATACCGGCATCCTCAGTGAGCTTGACGTTGAAGATGCCTTTCTTGTAAGCATAATCCAACGAGCGGTCGTCAATGAGTGCGCTGTATGTCATCGCCTTAATCTTAGGCAGCATGTCCATCTTTCGCTTGTTGATAGAGAAGACAATCGTGGTCTCGCCTTCTTTGACGATGTTCCAGTTGCCGAGCGTGTACTCGTACGTAGGCGCTACCAGTCGGAACGTGTCTTGAGGCATCAATAGCATTGGCTTTGTCGGATCGTCCGGGTCCATGATCACGTTGTTGTTCTCGTCCAGGAAACGAATCGATGCATATACATCCAGCGGAATGGTGTTCTTTGCCTTTAGTACCAGTTTTAAATCCGAAGTCTTGACGGTATCAATAAACTCAACATCAGCCACGAGTGAATCAATCGAAGCCTGCGAGATATTGATGTCCTTCAACGTATCGTTGTACTCCAGGTGCAGACCCTGATTAAACATCAGTGGCAACGTCGCGATGGCATTTACGCGAACAGACGTGTTCGGCGTGATACGAATCTGCGGCGTGGTCTGCTGATTGAATTCTACGTTGAAGCGGTAACCCAGTTGCTTTGGAATACCTGTGAACAGACGATCAATACGTCCACCATCCGACGTCTTGTTGAACTCCACGTTCATGTTGGTTGTCGAGTCACCAATCGCACTCGTCAGCGGCAACCACTGATCTGACTGGAAGTCAATCGTTTTGGTCTGTGCCTCATTTGCAC
>JAFPLG010000032.1 GCA_017402895.1 Paludibacteraceae bacterium | reverse complement strand
CCGCCTACGGCTAACAGGAACCCTGAGCGTGGCTGTGACCATACAGAATCGTCCGTAATGGTCGCGTAATGGTCGCGAAAGAGATAGAACACCCTGAACACCCGAACACCCTCTATAATAAACCTCACACACACGTGCGGGTGGGAGTATTAGAAAAAGGGTGTTCAGGTGTTCACCTGTTCGCTTACCGCCCCGGAATAAAATTATAGATAAAAGAAGAAAGGGCCGGGCAGAGACCGTACAGAATCGTCCGTAATGCGAACGAGATGTAAACGAGAGTAGGCCGTAAGGATTATTAAAGGGGCCCCTTCGAATCTACATGCAAAATAATCCTGCAAATGACAAATTTATGCAAGCATAATTTGCGCATTCGGATTATTTTTTGTAATTTTGCAGCACAAAATCGTGCGCTATGATTACCAAAGCTGAATTCGTGATATCCAGTCCGGACGTGATGCAGTGTCCGAAGACGACGCTGCCGGAGTATGCCTTTATCGGTCGCAGCAACGTGGGCAAGTCGTCGCTTATCAACATGCTGACCCACAATCCCAAACTCGCCAAGACCAGTCAGAAACCCGGTAAGACGCTGCTCATCAACCACTTCTATATTGAGAGCAATCAGCCTTGGCACATCGTCGATCTGCCGGGTTACGGCTATGCACGTGCCAGCCAGAACCAGCGGGACAACCTCCGCCGCATGATTGAGCGGTACTGCCTGCTGCGCGAACAACTCTGCAACCTATTCGTGCTCGTCGACAGTCGTCTGGAGCCGCAGAAGATCGACCTGGAGTTTATGAACTGGTTGGGCGAACAGCAGATACCCTTCTCTATCGTCTTTACCAAAGCCGACAAACTCGGACGCGAACGACTAAAAGAAAATGTCGAGGCCTACAAGCAGGTACTCATGGAGACCTGGGAAGAACTGCCACCTATCTTCATCACCTCATCCGAGAAGAACCAAGGCGGCGAAGAAATCGTCAACTATATTGAGGAAATAAATCAGTCGTTAGCCAATAACCATTAGCCATTCGCCATTCATCAATCGCACAACGAGAATAGATCTTCTCGCGGATTGACCAGCATCACGGGCACCAGTGCACGGCGTATGGCGTGCTGCTCGGGTGGACCGAAGAGGATATCATCCAGTCCGTAGTCGCGACTGGCGGTCAGCACCAACAGGTCGTGCTGGAAATCGCGTTGCCGTTCGCTGGCTTCGCGTATGAGCGAGAAACTGTCTTTGCGGGCTTCTACTATTTCGTACGAGATATCCACTCCCGACCGTTCGCTGACGCTCTTGATATGCGTCACGATGCGGTTGACGTTCTGTTGAGCATGGCTTCCGTAGTCGTGGGCCTTCAGCAGGATGATATGCGCCCCGGTCTTGCGGGCCAGATACGTACATATCTCGGCTTTATACACCTCTTCTTCCAGCATCGTCACCGGTACCAGAAGACGGTGAAGCGGCTTGATGGTCATCGTATTGGTAATCACCACATACGGACGTCGTTCCTCACGGCATTCGTTGAGCACGTGCTGCACCGAACGCCGGTCGTTGTGGCACTCCATGAGTCGTATGTCATCGTTCCCTTCCCAGATCATTTGATGTTGCGTTGATTCAGGCGTTGACGGTATTCACGCGCCACACGCTCGTGCTGCGCAGCCGTCTCCGAGAAGACGTGCGTACCCGAGAAATCAGGATTGGCACACATGAACAGATAGTTGGTCTTTGGTGCATTCAGTACGGCATCCAGTGCCGAGGGTTGCGGCAGTCGAATAGGTCCGGGGGGAAGTCCCGTGTGACGATACGTGTTGTACGGCGAATCAATCTCCAGATGCTTGTTCAGCACGCGGCGGAGCGTGAAATCACCTACGGCGAAGATCACCGTCGGGCAGGCCTGGAGCGGCATCTCCAGATGCAGTCGGTTCAGGTACAGACTGGCTATGATCGGATGCTCTTCCTTGCGATAGGTCTCGCCCTCAACGATCGAGGCCAACGTAGCCACTTCCTGCGGTGTCAGTCCCAGCGCCTCGGCTTTCTTACGGCGTTCGTCATTCCAGAAGCGGTTGTACTCCTTCTGCATGCGGTCGAACAGTTGCTCGGGCGTCATCGACCAGTAGACCTCGTACGTATTCGGTATAAACAGGCACACCGCCGTCTCGGGCGTCAGTCCGTACTGACGGAGGAACGGTACGCTGTCCATGTATTGCTGTAGCGTCGTGCTATCCACCAGCAGCGCCTGAGCCAGTCGGCCGCACAGCTGTTGACGGGTGCGAATCGTGTTGTTGAAGGTGAGGCGAACCGGCGACTCTTCTCCTTTGGAGAAAGTGCGTATCATCTTGCGGTTAGCCACCCGTGCCGCCAGGGTGTAGTGACCCGGACGAATCGTGTCGAACTTCACCTTCCTGCAGTCGCGACGCCATGCGTCCACCGAGGCTATCTCATAGTCGGCACTCACCATCGAGGTCAGTGCTTCCAGCGTCGTTCCGGGATAGACATAGTAGCTGTGCTCCTGGCCGTCGCGCGACGTGAAATTGCTCTTGGCATAGCGATAATAACGCACACCAAAAACACAAGTCACTACCAGTCCGGCCATCACCAATATGGCCGATACGACAATAATCAGTTTGGGTCTGTCTATTTTCATTCTGTTATCATGTATGCGTTCGAATACCTATGATCGCCGGTCACCTCCCGTCCAATAAAGTCGGGCTTGAGGAACGTCTGTGCCTCGTCTTCCAATTCGATCTCGGCCACTACGAGACCCTCTTTATGCCCATGAAACTCATCCACTTCCCATTTCAGCGGCTTTCCCGTAACCGGTAAGCCGTCACCCGTAACCGCTTCCGCCGGTACGATCCAGCGAGTCTTCAGGATGCGTTTTTCCATGCATAGTGCCATCAGTTCCTTTGCATCGGATGGATCTATCTCGCGTTCCCACTCAAAGCGGGCCAGTCCGCCCGGTCGTGCCCCCGACTTGATGGTCAGGTAAGCGCGGTCGTCGGCGATGCGCACGCGAATGGTCTTGCCGGGCTCTACGCACAGATAACCCTGGCATATCTCATGGTGGGCAACCGACTGCTGCTTATAGCTGTCCGAGGTGACCAGAAACTTACGCTCTATTTCCACATTTTTGGGCATAACAGGAATCTATTTGTGTGCAAAAGTACAACTTTTTTGCGAATTACACAAAAAAAAGTGGACGAAAATTTGCATATATCAGAAAAAAGCAGTACTTTTGCACCCGCTTTCTCGTCGGAAGTGGTTCAGCTAACGAATTTCGCCCTGCGAAATGAAACGCTTTGCACTTCCTCCTCTTACCTCCGCGAACACAGCGTTGGTTCACGTCGGTAGGAGTTGAAATAAGACATAAGCTCGTAAAATGTCGCGCTAACGCGCGAAGGAGAGATGGGTGAGTGGCTTAAACCAACAGTTTGCTAAACTGTCGTACGGGTAACTGTACCGGGGGTTCGAATCCCCCTTTCTCCGCAAGAGACACCAAACGGTGTCTCTTTTGCGTATAAAGGGGGCCTTCTCACCCCACGGTCGGAGGGTTCTCCGCCGCTACGCTCTGTCGATTATTGCCATGCGGCAATTTTCGAATCCCCCTTTCTCTTTATTTTTTTGCATTTTTTGCCATTTTTTTTGGTAATTCAATTTTTTTGTAGTACCTTTGTGGCAGAATTGGAAATTCTGAACAACATGAGAAGACTTTTTGCTTTTTGCTTTACGCTTTGCTTTGCCCTGTTTAGCATGGCAGAGACGGTGTTTACATTCACTTCGGCGGCTGATATGAATCAGACCAAGGACGGTATCACGATCAACATAGCGCAAGGAAGTGGTAGCACCGCACCCGACTATAAGGTATCGTGGAACACCGAGTACCAGCCCTCGGATATGCGTCTGTACCTGGGCAATACCATTACCATCTCCTCGGCCGAAGCGCTCCAGAATATCCAGATGGTATTCGCCAAGAGCTGCGCCAGCAACAAGGAATACGCCGGTCTGTCGGCTTCGACGGGAACGCTGGTAAGTGGTGGTACGTCGGAGAGCTGGAGCGACTGGAAGGTCGACAGTTGGTCAGGCAGTGCCACCCAGGTGGTATTCACCCTGACAGGCAAGGGGCAGCGCCAGATACAAAAGATCGTCATCGACGGCGAGCCGGTGGTGATTGACACCGTAGTGCCCGAACCGCTGCCAACGGCCGAGGACCTGGATCCAAACTATGTCTATCCCGAGCCAACAAGCGTAGCGCCGCAAGACACAACCGTGCTGAAGAAGGAGTATGCCTTCATCGACCATAACATACTGGTCTACTGCACCCAGGGTTCGATCATCAAGGCAACCGACACGACGGATGCGTATTTCAACTGCAATGCCAATTATACGCTGACCTTCACGGCCACGCAGCCGATCAAGGGCGTCGAGATAGACGGCTTTGTGCGCAAAGCTTTCAACGCCAGTTGCGACCACGGCACAATACAATATCTAACCGACGTGGACTATGACATGGAGGGTTGGCCGGCTATGGTGCTGCTGGACGTGAATAGTACGAGCGTGACGCTGAGTTGTCCGAAGCAGCTGCGCTGCTATGGCGTACGCGTCTATTTCCAGGAGAACCCGGATCCTCTCTTCCCGGTGGAGGGCATCGAGCCCGTCAAGCCCGCAACCGTCAGCTACAAGATGCTGCGCGACGGACAACTGATCATCCTGCGCAACGGCAAGACCTACGATGCGACAGGAAAAGAAATGGGACAATAGTCCAACAACAAACGACAAACGACAACCATATTTATTAACCTTTTTTAAACCCCTAAAACAATCATGAACAAGAAATTTATCTGCCCTATCTGCGGTTATGTACATGAGGGCACCGAGGCACCTGAGCGTTGCCCGCAATGCAAGCAAATCGTTGAGTGGAAAGTGGCTGAGAGCGGCAAACTGAACTTCGCCTGCGAGCATATCGTTGGCGTAGCTAAGGACGAGAAAGATCCGATCATCCACGATGGTCTGCGTGCTCACTTCATGGGCGAGTGCACCGAGGTAGGTCAGTATCTGGCTATGGCCCGTCAAGCCGACCGCGAGGGTTATCCCGAGATAGCTGCTGCGTTCCGCAAGTATGCTTACGAAGAGGCTGACCACGCATCGCTGTTTGCAGAGTTGCTGGGCGAACTGGTTTGGGACACCAAGACCAACCTGGAGAAACGTATGATGGCCGAGGCAGGTGCTTGCGAAGACAAGCTGAACATCGCTAAGCGTGCAAAAGAGCTGAATCTGGATCCGATCCACGATGCAGTACACGAGATGGCTCGCGACGAGGCTCGTCACGGCAAGGGATTTGAGGGACTGTATAACCGTTACTTCAACAAATAAGCAAGCGACTATTCATAGTACTGATGGCGGTATGCTGCGCGACGAGTGTGTTCGCGCGGCATACTCGCATATACGGGTATGTGACCGACTCGGATAACCGCGGCATCGAACTGGTGAATGTCTTCGCCCGCTGCGCGCAGCAGGAAGGCACCAGCACCAACCGCAACGGTTTCTACGAACTGGTCGTAGACTGCACCGATACGGTACAACTGGAGTTCTCGATGCTGGGGTATACTACCGTCAAACAACGACTGATACGTCCGAACGAGGTGGTGAACGTCAACGTAGAGATGACCACCGAGAGCGAGTGGCTCCAGGAGGTGGAGGTGCGCGGCATCCAGCACCAGACGGGTACGCTGGAGCAGATCGACGCCTCGGCCGCACGCGTCATGCCCGATGCCACGGGCGGTTCGATCGAGAGCATACTGATCACTTTTGCGGGCGTGAACCAGAACAACGAACTCAGCTCGCAGTACAACGTACGCGGCGGTTCGTTCGACGAGAACGAGGTGTACGTCAACGGCATAGAAGTTCACCGCCCGCTACTGATCCGAAGCGGCCAGCAAGAGGGATTGAGTTTCGTCAACCCCGAGATGGTACGCAATGTCTCGTTCTCAGCTGGCGGTTTCGACGCCAAGTACGGCGATAAGATGTCGTCGGTGCTCGACATCGAATACAAGCGCCCGGACCGCTTCGAGGCCAGTCTCTCGGCCAGTCTGCTGGGCGCTAACCTCTATGTCGGTCACGGCGACAGCACCTACAGCCAGATGCACGGCATCCGCTACAAGACCAGCCAGTATATGCTGGGCGGACTCTCTACGGCCGGCAACTATCAACCTAACTTTTTAGACTATCAGACCTACCTGACATGGCAGGTTGGTAGACAAAAGACAAAAGACCGCTTCGCTCAAAGACAAAAGACTAAGCCCTGGACGATGGCCTTTCTGGGCAATGTGTCGCTGAACGACTACCGATTCCGTCCCGACTCGTTGAGCGAGAGCTTCGGCGGACAGAATGCCCGAAGCCTCAGTATATGGTACGAGGGCCAGGAGAAAGACCGCTTCCTGACGGGTTTTGCGGCACTGAGTGCCCGGGGTAAGGTGAGCCGAGAGGTGGAACTCGGTTTCGACCTATCCGGCTTCTATACCCACGAACAAGAGAATTTTGACATCACAGGCGAATACGTGCTCACGGCGGGCGGTGAGAACACGGATAAGACGAATACCCACTCCGCAGAAGTGGATCCCGCTGCCGCCCAGGCCGAAGTGCTGGGAACGGGTATCTTTCATCAGCATGCCCGCAACCTGCTGCGTGCAGGTGTTATCACGCTGGCTCACCATGGCGAGTGGACACACGGCCGCAACCGATTGAACTGGGGCGTGAGCGGTCAGGCCGAACTGATACGCGACCACATCAGCGAATGGGAATGGCGCGACTCGGCCGGATATAGCATGCCGCAGTCGGGACAAGCCATGGAACTCTACTACTCGATGCGCGGCGACAGCACCATGCAATCGGCTCGCATACAGGGATATATCCAGGATACCTACCGATGGCTCACCGACCATGGACAAGTCTCGCTCACCGTAGGCGGACGACTGCAGTGGTGGAGCTGGAACAACGAAGTACTCCCCTCCCCTCGCGCCAGCGTGGTATGGTTCCCGGGTTGGAAGCACGACTTCTGCTTCCGACTGGCTACGGGTCTCTACTACCAGGCGCCGTTCTACAAGGAGCTGCGCGACACCGTGACCGATGCGCTGGGCGTGACACGTATACGGCTCAATCGCGACCTGCGGGCACAACGGTCGGTACACGTCGTACTGGGAGGCGACTATTATTTCCGTGCCTGGGGACGTCCGTTTAAGTTGACGGCCGAGGCCTACTACAAGTATATCGACCGCATGGAGAGTTATACGGTAGACAACGTACGCGTGCGCTACTCGGGCAAGAACGACTCCGAGGGGTATGCCACAGGACTGGACCTGAAGCTATACGGCGAACTCGTACCAGGCGTGGACAGCTGGATATCATTCTCGGCCATGCGAGCCCGTCAACGACTAACGGATAATGGCGAAGGGGTGAAAGGCGATTGGATACCCAGTCCGCAGGAACAACGCTATTCGTTCTCAATGCTCTTTCAGGACTACTTGCCGCAGTTGCCGCAACTCCGCTTCCATCTGAAGATGCTCTTCCAGGACGGTATGCCCTACTATGCGCCGCGCAACAACCAGGCCTGGGGACGCATGCCGATGTACAAGCGTATCGACCTGGGCGCCAGTTATGTATTCGACCGCAAGACGGCCAAGTTTATGCGGGCCGAGAGCGCAAAGCACGTCAAGCAGTGGGCGATCCAGTTCGAGGTGTTCAACCTGGTGGGATGGAAGAACGTGAACTCGTATTTCTGGGTCAGTGACGCCTACAACCAGCAATGGGCCAGCCCCAACTACCTCACCGGCCGCAGATTTAATTTGAAACTAACTATAGACTTACAATAATTATGGGCAAGGAAATGGAAACTCCGATGATGAAGCAGTTTCGGGAGATAAAGGAACAGTATCCCGACGCGTTGTTGCTTTTCCGTTGTGGTGACTTCTACGAGACGTATGCAGAAGACGCTGTTCGCGCCAGCAAGATACTCGCTATCACCCTGACCCACCGCAACAACGGTGGCCAGCAGTCGATGGAGATGGCCGGCTTTCCGTTCCATGCCCTAGATACCTACCTGCCCAAACTGGTTCGCGCGGGACTGCGTGTAGCCATATGCGACCAACTGGAGGACCCGAAGCTAACCAAGAAACTCGTGAAGCGCGGTGTGACGGAACTGGTGACTCCCGGCGTCTCCTACTCCGACACTACCCTCACCCAGAAGGAAAACAACTGGGTGGCCTGCGTCCATTTTGGAGGCCGTCAGTCGTCAGCCGTCAGCAATCAGATCGGCATCGCCTTTCTGGATATCTCTACGGGTGAGTTCCTGACCGGCGAGGGCGACAGCGCCTATATAGATAAACTGCTGACCAACTTCGAGCCGAAGGAAGTGCTCTATATGCGCGGACGCAAAGCGCTGTTTGAGCAGGAGTTCGGTAGCGGCTATTTCACCTTCGAACTCGACGACTGGATGCTCGTAGAATCCACAGCCCGCGAGCGACTCCAGAAACTATGGGGACTCAGTTCGCTCAAGGGACTGGGTATTGACCGTCTCACGGCCGGACTGACGGCTGCAGGTGGCATACTGATGTATCTGGACGCGACGCAGCATCTGCAGACCGGTCATATCCAGCACCTGGCCCGCATCGAAGAGGACCGCTACGTATGGCTCGACCGCTTCACGATTCGCAACCTGGAGCTCACGGCTCATCAGCAGGACGAGGGCTATTCGCTCTTTGAGGTCATCGACCGCACGGTGACGCCTATGGGTGGACGTATGCTCCATCGCTGGCTGTCGTTCCCGCTCCGCGAGGTGCGTGCGATACGCAACCGTCAGAGCGTGGTGGAGCATCTGTTCCGTCATCCCGAAGCCCGTCAGACCGTTGGGGAGCAACTCATGGAGATAGGTGACCTGGAGCGCATCGTGAGCAAGGTGAGCACGGGACGTATCGGTCCGCGCGAGATGGTACAACTGGCGCGTGCCCTGCGGGCTATTGCTCCGTTGAAGCAGGTGTGCGAAGAGGGTAAAGAGAATCCGTATCTCGCTCTTCTCGGCGAGCAACTGGATCCGTGCGTAGAGATGCGTCAGCGTATCGAACGTGAGATACTACCCGACCCGCCTATTGCACAGGGACGTCCGAATATCATTGCCGACGGGATAGACCAAGAACTGGATGAGCTGCGTGCCATCCAGCGTGACGGCAAGGACTACTTGCTGCGCATCCAGCAACGCGAGATCGAGCAGACGGGTATCCAGAGCCTGAAGATCGGTTATAACAATGTCTTCGGTTATTATTTGGAGGTCCGCAATACCTTCAAGGAACTGGTGCCGCCGGAGTGGATCCGCAAGCAGACACTCGTGAATGCCGAGCGCTATATCACGGAGGAGTTGAAACAATACGAAGAGAAGATACTGACGGCCGAGGAGCGCATCCAGGTGATTGAGAACCGGCTGTATATGGAACTGATGCTGGCTCTCTCGGAGTGGGTGCCGCAGATGCAACTGGATGCGCAGGTTGTGGCCCAACTGGACTGTCTGTCGGGCTTTGCCAACGTGGCGCAGGAGAACCGGTATGTATGTCCGGACGTGAACGACAGTCTCGTGATCGATATCCGTCAGGGTCGTCACCCCGTCATCGAGAAACAGTTACCCATAGGCGAACAATACGTAGCCAACGATGTGCTGCTCGATAACAACGGCCAGCAGATTATCATCATCACCGGTCCGAACATGGCCGGTAAGTCGGCCCTGCTTCGCCAGACGGCTCTTATCGTGCTGCTGGCGCAGATCGGCTCGTTCGTGCCGGCCGAGAGCGCCCAGATAGGCGTGGTGGACAAGATCTTCACTCGTGTCGGTGCTAGCGACAATCTCTCGATGGGTGAGTCGACCTTCATGGTCGAGATGAACGAAGCCGCCAGCATCCTAAACAACCTCTCTGAGCGCAGTCTCGTGCTCTTCGATGAGCTGGGCCGCGGCACCAGCACCTTCGACGGCATCTCGATAGCCTGGGCTATCGTGGAGTATATCCACGAAAACAAGGGACATGCCAAGACGCTCTTCGCAACGCATTATCACGAGCTCAACGAGATGGAGAAGACCTTCAAGCGCATTCGCAACTATAATGTGTCGGTGCGCGAGGTGAACGGCAAGATTATCTTCCTGAGAAAACTCGTTCGCGGCGGTTCGGCCCATAGTTTCGGTATTCATGTGGCTAAGTTGGCCGGTATGCCGCAGTCCATTGTCCAGCGTGCGGAAGAGGTGCTACGTGACCTAGAGAACGGTGCTCCCAGTAGCGACACAATCCAGACCAAGAGTGAAGTGGCCGAGATTGGCAAGCATCGAGAGGGCATGCAGTTGAGTTTCTTCCAACTGGATGACCCCGTGCT
>JAFPLG010000031.1 GCA_017402895.1 Paludibacteraceae bacterium | reverse complement strand
GACATGGAGAGCGTAAGGCCGATGGACCGATTGATATGCGGCGATGTAGGCTTCGGCAAGACGGAAGTGGCGATGCGTGCGGCCTTTAAGGCTGCTACGGATGGTAAGCAGACCGCTGTATTGGTGCCGACAACCGTGCTGGCGCTACAGCACTACCAGAGTTTCCGGGACAGGATGAAAGACTTCCTGGTGACGATAGAATACCTAAGTCGCGCCAAGACGGCAAAGCAGCAGAAAGAGATCCTGGACCGGCTGAAGGAAGGCAAGATAGATATCCTGATCGGTACGCATAAGCTGGTGAGCAAGACAGTCGTATGGAAAGACTTGGGGCTACTGATCATCGATGAGGAGCAGAAATTCGGCGTGGCGGTAAAGGAGAAACTGAAGAACCTGCGCACGAACGTAGATGTGCTGACGCTGACGGCTACGCCGATTCCGAGAACGCTCCAGTTCTCGCTATTGGGAGCACGTGACCTAAGCATCATCAACACGCCCCCACCCAATAGATATCCTATACAGACGGAGGTCATCACGCCGGAAGATGAGGATATCATTCGGGAGGCGATACAGATAGAGATGGAGCGAAACGGCCAGGTGTTTATCGTGAACAACCGCATCGAGATGCTGGAGCGGCTGGAGAACCGGATACACAGGCTATGCCCCGAGGCGCGTATCGTGATAGCACACGGCCAGATGAAGCCCGAGGAGATGGAGAAACGGCTGGAGGACTTTATCAACTATGACTACGATGTGCTGATTGCCACGACCATTATCGAGTCGGGCGTAGATATACCGAACGTGAATACGATCATCATCTACTCGGCACAGCACTACGGACTAAGCGACCTGCACCAGTTGCGCGGACGCGTAGGACGATCGAACAGAAAAGCCTACTGCTATCTGGTGGCGCCGGAGCGCGAACTGCTGACAGCCGATGCAAGGAGACGATTGGATGCGATATCCACATTTGCGGAACTGGGTTCAGGTTTCAACCTGGCGATGCAGGACCTGGACATTCGTGGTGCGGGCAACATGCTGGGCGCCGAGCAGTCGGGCTTCATAGCCGACCTGGGTTATGAGACCTACCAGCGGATACTGAACGAAGCCGTGCAGGAACTGAAGGAAGAGGAAGGCTTCACGAGTGAAGCCGAGGCTAATGGCGAAAGGCTAACGGCTAATGGCCAGGTATGGTGCGAGGACTGCCAATTGGAGAGTGACTTGTCGTTGGGATTCCCGACCGACTACGTAGAGAATATCTCAGAGAGAATAAACCTATACCGCGAGTTGGATCAAATGCGCAGCGAGGACCAATTGCTGGAGTACAAGAAACGATTGATAGACCGTTTTGGTCCGTTGCCGGAATCAGGAGAAGAACTGCTGAACGTAGTACGGCTACGATGGTTATGCTGCCGATTAGGCATAGAGAAAGTATTTCTGAAGGGTGAGCGACTGACGCTCTACTTCACGACGAAGAAACCGAAATACTGGCAGTCGGAGACATTCAGGAAGTTTATCGTATATGCCACGACTCGTCCAGAACGATGCCTGCTAAAAGAGGATGTTGACAAACAAGGACATCTTACAGGCAGACGATATATGAATATAATGCAGGTACGCACCATACAAGGAGCGCTCAATCTCTTGCAGAAGATTGAAACCGGAGTAGGCTCCGGACCCATATAAGATAACAATAACAAGATGCAATTTATAGGAATCATACCGGCGCGATATGCATCGACACGTTTTCCCGGCAAGCCTCTGGCTATGCTGGGAGGGAAGCCGATGATACAACGCGTATATGAACAAGCAAAGAAAGCGCTGGAGGAGGTGGTAGTAGCTACCGACGATGAGCGTATATACCAAGCTGTTCAGGCCTTTGGCGGAGAGGTAGTAATGACACGCACGGACCATAAGTGCGGTACGGACCGATGCCTGGAAGCCTTTGACAAACTGAAAAGTGAAAGGATGAAGGCCGGAGCCGAAATAAAAGAAGACGAAACCGTTATCATCAATATCCAAGGGGATGAACCCTTTATCCAGCCGGAGCAGATAGAGGCTATCAAGGCTTGTTTTCCAACCGAGATAGCGACGCTCGTAAAGCCGTTTACAGAAGAAGACGGGCTAGAGGCGCTGGAGAATCCGAACTCGCCTAAGGTGGTGTTCGCTAAAGAAACGGGGAATGCCCTACTCTTCTCGAGAAGCGTGATACCCTACTTGCGTGGTGTGGCGCGTGAGGACTGGCTCAAACAGAAGAAGCACTACAAGCATATCGGCATGTATGCCTATCGCGCAGATATACTACGTGAGATAACCCGGTTGCCGCAGTCGGAAGCTGAGAAAAACGAAAGTCTGGAACAACTACGATGGCTGGAGAACGGCTATCGGATACGCGTAGCCGAGACGAATGTGCAGTCGATAGGAATCGACACACCGGAAGATTTGCTTCGAGCAGAGAAGATGCTCGAAGCAAGACAAAAGACAAAAGACGAAAGACAAAAGACAAATTTATATTAACCTTTTTAAAAAAACACAATTATGGCAAAAAATCAATGTCCTACTCCGCATATTGGTGCGCAGTATGGTGAAATTGCAAAGACCGTGATCATGGCAGGCGATCCGCTACGTGCCAAACTGATGGCAGAGCGTTTCCTGGAGAATCCGGTGCAAATCAACAACGTACGTGGAATGCTCGGTTTCACGGGTGACTACAAAGGAAAGAAAGTGAGTGTGATGGGTCACGGTATGGGTATTCCGTCGATAGGCATCTACTCCTATGAGCTCTTCAACTTCTACGATGTTGATACGATTATCCGTGTAGGTTCGGCCGGTTCGATTCACAAGGACCTGAATCTGGGAGATCTGGCTATCGCTATGGGCTCGTGCCACAACAGCAACTATGCATGTCAGTATGAGTTGCCGGGTGTATATGCACCTATCGCCAGTTTCGACCTGGTTCGCAAGGCAGCTGACAGTTGCGAGAAGTTCGGTTACCACTACCGTGTAGGTAATGTATTCTCGTCCGACTCGTTCTATACCGAGAACGCACACAACGACAAGTGGATCAACATGGGTGTACTGTGCGTAGAGATGGAAGCTCCGTCGCTGTATATGAATGCAGCTCGTGCCGGTAAGCAAGCGCTGGTGATCTGTACGATATCGGATAATATTCTGACCGGTGAAGCTATGTCGGCCGAAGCACGTCAGACTTCGTTCACACACATGATGGACGTAGCATTCTCGATTATCTAAAAAGGATGCGTATACGATTGCTGATACTATTGTTTCTCGCTTTGCCCCTGGGCATGACAGCCCAGGAGCAAGGTGGAGAACAAGCTGCCGAGAAGAGTTCTGAGAAGGAGAACAAGGAGGGTAAAAAGATACTAACGGGTTTTTCCGGGGGTATGCTCTTGCATATAGGTTACCTCTTCTCGGACAGTCCTGACAAGCTATTCAGCAATACAGGTCTGGGGTCGGCAGACTATATTAGAAACTTGCCGAAAGATGGTGTGTGTTTCGGCCTTGGAGGCTGCTTGCGCACGCATTTGATAGACCATATCCACCTGGGAGCAGAGGGATATGTGAGTACGATGCCGCTGATGAGAACGGGTTCGAACGTGCGAACCGGTTGGGGCGGCGTAATGTGTGATTTTTACACCACGTGGGGTAAGGTTCGGCCTATGATCGGCATGACGATCGGCGGCGGAACTATGAAACGGTTGTACGTACCGGAAAACGCTAATGAATATGAAGGCGTTGGCGAGACCAACTACAACGCTTCGTACACGAAGACCCCGTTTTTTTTAATGGACCCGTACATTGGTATTGAAATCGGGTTGAGTTCACATATTGCAGTCATGATACGGATAGACTATATGCTACCATTCGGAAAGACGAGTAGCGGGTTGACAGCCGAGACTGTGAAATGGAGTAACTACATGACGCCGTCAGGT
>JAFPLG010000030.1 GCA_017402895.1 Paludibacteraceae bacterium | reverse complement strand
GGGCGGAGTTTTGTCTGCGGCGTGTGGAGATGCCGGAGCGGGTATGGAACCTGATGCCGAGTGAGATATCGGGTGGTCAGCAGAAACGTGTAGCCATTGCCCGGGCGATTGTGTTGGAACCGAAATACCTGTTCTGCGACGAACCTAACTCGGGTCTCGATCCGCGAACGAGTCTGGTGATCGATGCGTTGATTCAAGATATCACGCGGGAGTATAATATATGCACGATCGTCAACAGCCATGATATGAATTCGATCATGGAGATCGGAGATAATATCCTGTTTTTGAAGAACGGGAAGAAAGAATGGCAAGGCAGTCGGCACGAGATCATGAATAGCGATAACGAGGCGTTGAATGATTTTGTGTTCGCCAGTGAGTTGTTTAAAAAGATAAAGGCGAAAGGCTAAAGGTTAAAGGCGAAAGATAAATAATTTTGAGATATGAAAAAAACGATTATGATGATAGCCGTGATGGCTATGATGAGTGTCGGTTTCTGCTATGCAGAAGGTCCGGCGAAGGTACCCGCCTACCGCGGGGTGATTGAGCGTGTACAACCGAATGGAAAGACCGTCCGCACGTACTTACGCGGCGATGAACGCAGCCATTTCATGACCACCGAAGACGGATGGCAGATCCGTGAGAGCAAGCGGGGATGGCTGGTATATGTTAAACAGAACCGCAAAGGATTGACGGTACTGACTTGCCGCAAAGCGCACAACGTGGAGCAACGCAGCAAATGCGAGAAGCGGTGGTTGGACAAACACGGGATTAAGAAAAGACTGTGAGAAAGAACAGTGAGAAGTAAATGATAAAAATTCAAAATTCAATGAGTATGAAAAAATTATTGGGGTTAATGATCTTATGTGCTGTCGCAGTGAGTGCGGCGGCGATGCCTGCACGCCGTGAAGGTTTTGTGCGGACAGCAGAAGACGGAACAGAGAAATTGGTGTACCTGCATGGTAACGCCACGTTCCATTACATGACGGACAGTAAGGGTAATTGGTTGGATGAGAAGACACTGATGCCCTTGAATGAGGAAGCGAAAGCCGCGCGTATTCAACAAGGAGAAGCGCGTATGAGGGCTCGTCGCGTACAACAAGAGCAGATGGTAGGTAATACGCCGAACATCGCTCCGCGCGGATTGGTGATCTTGGTGAACTTCAAAGACCAATCTTTCGTCACGCCGGTAGATACCATCAAAAACATGATGGACGGCGAGAACTTCACCCGCGATTACAAGTTGGATTACACGTACCAGGTGGATAATGGCTACGGAGGCACACAGACCGTGCGTGTTAGAGAAACGATTCACGCCAGCGGTAGTGCACGTAAGTATTTCCAGGATCAGAGTTTCGGAGCGTACAACCCGCAGTTTGACGTGATGGGTCCGTACACACTGAGCCAGAACATCAAGTACTATGGAGAGAACGACTATGATGGAAACGACAAGAAGGCGGAATATATGATTAAAGAGGCTTGCCAGTTGGCCAATGCAGACGGAGCGGATTTTACGCTGTACGACAATGACAATGACGGATACGTAGATTTCGTGTATGTACTCTATGCCGGTTACGGAGAGGCAGACGGAGGTCCGGAGAACACAGTTTGGCCGCATAACTATGCGCTGAGTTATACAAGTGTAAGTTGCACGGTAGATGGTAAGAAAGTAGATAACTACGCTTGTTCGAATGAGATGCAGTATTACGGTCAGGTATATAACGGAATCGGCACGATTTGCCATGAGTTCAGTCATGTGATGGGTCTGCCGGATCTGTATGCTACGAATAATGCTACTCATCACACTATGGCAGATTGGGATATCTTGGATTACGGACCGTATAACAACGACGGCAACACCCCGCCGGCTTATTCGGCGTACGAGCGATTCTTCTGCGGTTGGATCACCCCGCGTGTGCTGACCGATCCGGAGAACGTGACGTTGAATCCGCTGAATGACAGCAAAGAGGCGCTGCTCATGTGCACGGGCGACCAGCATAATCTCGTAGGTTATGATCCCAATCCGACGACGTTCTATATGATTGAGAACCGCAAGAAAGAAGGATGGGACGCCTACCTGCCCGGAAAAGGTATGTTGATTACCAAGATCCAGTACAGCGCATCCAAATGGGAGCAGAATACGGTCAATAACTCGTCCCGAAGCATGGGTGTGGACCTGATTGAAGCCAAGACCAACACCGGCGATTTAGGAGCTGCCACCGATGCTTTCCCCAGCGGAGCGAAGTATTACACGAACTTCTCCGGTCATGAGATCCGTAATATCGCCCTGAGCAATAATGTTATTACGTTTGAGTACCGCGGCGGTGCGCAAGGCGTGGAAGATATAACGGAAAAGAAGACCGTTACCAAACGCATTGAGAACGGACAGGTGGTGATCGTACGCGACGGAAAGAAATACGATATTTTAGGTAATCGTTTATGAAAATAATCAGTTATAATCTCAACGGAATTCGTTCCGCGATGAACAAGGGGCTCTTGGATTGGCTGCAATCCGAGAACCCTGATGTTTTCTGTATCCAGGAGAGTAAGGCGCAGCCGGAACAGATTGATGTGATGGCGATGAGCGAACTGGGATACAGGAGTTATATTCATTCGGCGGAGAAAAAAGGCTATTCAGGTGTTTGTATCTTTACCAAACAGGAGCCGGATAAAGTAGTGGTCGGGATGGGTAATCCCAAGTACGACCGTGAAGGCCGCGTGTTGCGGGTCGATTTTGGTGACCTGACGATCGTGGATGCCTATATCCCCAGCGGAACGACAGGTGACGTACGCCAGGAGTTCAAGATGGAGTTCCTCGAGGATTTCCTGGTATGGGTGAATGAGTTGCGCAAAGAGCGCCCGAACCTCGTTATCTGCGGAGATTATAACATTTGTCATAAACCGATTGATATCAACCATCCGGAACGGCAGATCGGCGTGTCGGGTTTCTTACCCGAAGAGCGTGAATGGATGGACCGCTGGGAGGCGACGGGTCTGGTGGACTCGTTCCGCGTGTTTGACCAGAGTGCCGAGCGGTATAGCTGGTGGAGTTGGCGCGCCGGTGCAAGGGCTCGTAACGTAGGCTGGCGAATCGATTATCTATGGGTGACGGAGAGCCTGCGGAATCGGCTACAAGACGGAAAGATATTAACAGAAGCAGTGCACTCGGACCACTGCCCGGTAATGGTCGAAATAAATTGACGATTAGACGATTGACGAGGTACGATTGATTGACCAATTGATATTATTGACGATTGATTGCTGCTTCAAATCGTAAATAAAAAATAAATCGTAAATAATTCGTAAATCGTAAATTTGTAAATCGTAAATCATTTGATGGATACTTTACGCACAGAACATTTGGTTAAGAAATACGGCAAGCGGACCGTAGTGGACGATGTATCGATTGAGCTGAAGCAAGGCGAGATCGTAGGTCTATTGGGTCCGAACGGAGCCGGTAAGACCACAACGTTCTACATGACGACCGGTCTGGTGGCTGCCAATAACGGACGTATCTTCCTCAACGACATAGATATCACCTCCTACCCTATGTACAAGCGTGCGAAGATGGGTATCGGCT
>JAFPLG010000029.1 GCA_017402895.1 Paludibacteraceae bacterium | reverse complement strand
CGGGCCAGATCAAAGAGGTGTCGGGCGACTTAGTCCTTGTCGAACTTAGTACCGCCTTTGCGAGCACGGATTAAGCTAACGTTAGCATCGCGGCAGATCACGCAGTTCTTTGGTTTCGGCAACTCAAACAGCACCGTAAACTTCACACCTACCATCAGGTTATTCACCGCCTTGGCGAAATCGGTCGTTGACATCACGTCGTTGGTTGTCAACCCATCCACCATAGTCGTCGTGCCGTAAGCGGCCTGCGCGTCGTACGCCGTAGGAACGGTCAGCGACTCCAGATAGTCGGCCTTGTGCAGATCCAGCACACCGTAGTCGAAGAAGAGGGCCAAACGATACTGTACGCTCGACTTGCGGATATCATAACCTGTCATCGACTGCATATAACCCAGTCGCGCACCTATCTCGGCGCTTACATCCAGGTTGAAATTGAAGTTCGTACGAATCGTCTTATTCAGCGGCAAAGCCTCAAAGAACTGATACTCCGGCATGTTGCGGAAATCGTCGAAAAGCTGGTAGTCGCCGTATGTCGTCAGATTAGCTTTCGTATGAGAATTCGTGAGCAACGATATTCCGGCTTTCACACCGGCCATACAATAGAATCGTCCCCACTGGCCACCAACCATCAAGGGCACCTGAACCATCAGATTCGTATACTGGTCCTTGCGGTCACGCACCTGGTACACATAGTCGAATACGTCGCCCTGCAGGTCCTGCTGGTTTTTCAGCGTCTGGTTCTGGTTGGCATTCACGCTATAGGCCGTCATGCCGTAGTTGGCACCAACACCGATATCTACAATCAGGTGTTTGTACTGCAAGTCATACATCACGCCGAGTCCGCCGGCTACACCCATACTGCTTCCGTACTTACTCTCTTGCGGCAACAGAGACCATTCGCCCAGTTCTCCCCATACACCGACATAACTATTCACTTGTGCCAAAGAAACCATGCTGAACAAACTCAGTATGGCCAGAATTGCGTATGTTTTTACGTTTTTCACGATTTTATTTGTATTTCTCAAAATTTTGTCGTACCTTTGCACTCGCAAAAGGAATTTCGATAAGTTGGATACGAATCCGGCGGCGAAATTACAAAAAATTAACGACATACGCAAATTTTTTATAAGTTTTTATAAAATCTACACAAAAAACAACAATTTATATGACATTTCAACGTTCTTTGATCACCGCAGCACTACCTTATGCGAACGGTCCGGTTCATATCGGCCACTTGGCAGGTGTGTATATTCCGGCAGATATCTATGCCCGTTACTTGCGACTGAAGGGAAAGAAGGTGCTGTTTGTCTGCGGTAGTGACGAACATGGCGTACCGGTGACTATCCGTGCCCGAAAAGAGGGTATCACTACCCAGGAAGTGGTGGATCGTTACCACTCGCTCATCAAGCGTTCGTTTGCCGACTTCGGCATCTCGTTTGATATCTATTCGCGTACGACCAGCGAGACGCATCACCAGTTTGCAGCCGATTATTTTCGTCGGATGTACGAGGCCGGACAGTTTGTGGAGCAGACCAGCGAACAGTTCTACGATCCCGAGACAGGCCATTTCCTGACCGACCGCAATATCCGCGGTGAGTGTCCGCGTTGCCATGCCCAGGGTGCTTATGGTGACCAGTGTGAGAAATGCGGTGCCACGCTCTCGCCCGAAGAACTCATCAACCCCTATAACGCCGAGACGGGCAATGCGCTGACCAAGAAGGAGACCAAGCACTGGTATCTGCCGCTGGATCAGTACCAGCCTTGGCTCGAAGACTGGATTCTGAACCAGCATAAAGAGTGGCGTCCGAACGTATATGGCCAATGCAAGAGTTGGCTGGACGGCGGATTGAAGCCACGTGCCGTGACGCGCGACCTGGACTGGGGAATTCCTGTGCCGGTAGAAGGTGCTGAAGGTAAGGTGCTATATGTATGGTTTGATGCTCCGATTGGATATATCTCCAATACGATCGAACTCTGCAAGGCGCAGCCGGAGAAATATGGTAACTGGGAACAATGGTGGCGTCAGGACGACACCCGCATGATTCATTTCATCGGTAAGGATAATATCGTCTTCCACTGTATCGTCTTCCCGGCTATGTTGAAGGCACAGGGCTATAACCTGCCGGATAACGTGCCGAGCAACGAGTTCCTCAACCTGGAGGGAGATAAGATTAGTACCAGTCGTAACTGGGCTGTATGGCTCAACGAGTATCTGGATGACTTCCCCGGCAAGCAGGACGTGCTGCGCTATGTGCTGACGGCTAATGCACCGGAGACCAAGGATAACGACTTCACTTGGGCTGACTTCCAAGCTCGCAACAACAACGAGCTGGTGGCTATCTACGGTAACTTTATCAACCGTGCCCTAGTGCTCACCGGTAAGTACTTTGAGGGACGTGTGCCGGAGTGCGGCGAACTGACCGACTATGATCGCCAAACGATAGATGAGTTCTGCCATGTGAAAGCCACACTGGAGAGTCTGCTGGAGAATTTCCGTTTCCGCGATGCACAGAAGGAAGCCATGAATCTGGCACGTATCGGCAATAAGTACCTGGCCGATACCGAGCCTTGGAAACTGGCTAAGACCGATATGGAACGTACGGCTACGATCCTGCATCTGTCGCTGCAGATTGCTGCCAATCTGGCCATTGCCTTTGAGCCGTTCTTGCCGTTCTCGAGCGAGAAACTGCGCACGATGCTTCAGATGGATGCTCAAATCGGTTGGGAAGACCTTGGACGCATTGATTTGCTACAGACCGATTCGACGCTGGGTGAGGTCAGTCTGCTCTTTGAGAAGATTGACGATAGCCTGATCCAGGGTCAATTGGATCGCCTAGCACGCATCAAAGCAGAGAATGAAAAAGCTGCACAAGAGGAGGCACTTAAGAATTGGCGTCCGTCGCCTATCAAGGCTGACACCACGATCGACGAGTTTGATAAGACGGATATCCGTGTAGCCACGGTGCTTGATTGTCAACCGGTCAAGAAATCGGAACGTCTGCTCCAGTTCAGTCTGGACGATGGCATGGGTGGACGCACTATACTGAGCGGTATTGCTCAGTCGTATCCCGATCCGTCGGTGCTGATTGGAAAACAAGTACTATTTATAGCTAACTTCCCGCCGCGCAAGATGATGGGTATAGAAAGCCAAGGTATGATTCTATCAGCCGTAGATGCCGATGGTCGATTGGTAGTAACCACCGTTAGCGCGCCAGTGAAGAACGGCACGCAAGTTGGGTAAAAGGAGAAAACTGAAAAGTGAAAGGTGAAAGGGTTAGTGGGTGAGCGTGGCATTTACACGCCACTCGCTATCCCCGGAAGAGGAAAGGTCTTCCACCGATTTGTCGCATATCTTCGTCTGCTCCTGATATGTATTGGAAGGGTCGGAGAAGACCAGCGTGATGGAGTTGGGACTCTGCCGTCCACGATACCGCGTGATGACATACTCTCCCGCAGCGTTGGTGTAGGAATAGTTGTAGGTAAGGATATCCTGCTCCGTTTCCTCGCGCACACCATATAGGTCCACACGGATATTTTTGAGCGGGTCGCCCGCTTCGTTCGTTACCGTGCCCTTGACGATCAGTCGGGGCGCGGTTTTGTCTGACCATCCATTGCTCGGATCTAATATTTCATCTGCATTTTTAGCCATACACCCCGTGAGGGTTATGCCGATAAACATCACCAGGATACTATACAGAATATTCTTTTTCATTTGCGTAGTGTTTTTAGGGTTGTGACGCCCAAGTCGGTTTCGAGTCTTACGATATAAAGTCCGGGCTTATCCATCGCCGGTCCCACAGTGTAGGTATTGAGTCGCTGTCCGTCGAAGGTGTAGATATCCACGCTCTTCACCTGAAGAACACCCACCAAGTCGGCATTCCAACAACCGATAGCTATGCTGTATTCCCCGGGGCGGGTGATCGGACAACTGACCGAATCGTAGCACACGGAGAAGAAATAGTCCTCATTTTTTTGTTCGCTAAAATCGGAACGAACCAGTACGTACGACACCTTATCGGGTTGCGTCTGGATAGTCAGTATATTGCCTGTGAGCGAGACGCGGAACTGTGTCGGGTCGGTAGGGTCGGGCGTAGAACCCGTAGGATTGTCCTGCGGCGCAAGCGTGATGTAGGACACACGTAGCGGCACGCGGATGGTATTCGTTGCACCAACTGCACCGAACACAAACAGCATCATCGTATATAGCCACCATCGTTTCATTCCTTCTTTCTCAGTTCTTGCAGGCCATCTCCAGCAGGGTAGTTTGCAGGTCGCGGGCACTAACGCCCAGTTTCTTAGCAATCAGGTATTTGTCTTTTCCTATGCCGTTCTCCGCACGGTTGAGTATGTCGGCCATCTCGGCGTAGGAGAAACCGAGCAGCACCAGTAACGACAACCGTACCTCTCGTTCTGAAAGGCCACGGGCCAGCAACTTACCGGGCATGCCGAATAGATGGGCATCGCCGTAGGTGCAGAGGGCAGTGAAGTCCTGCCATGGGATGGTCTTCTTAGGTTGGGCACTCTGGCGCAGTCGTTGTCCCAATTGTTCTATCTCGCGCAAGCGGTCAGCCTGACGTGTGGCCTGTTCGTCTTTTATCGTGCGCAAGCGGCGCCGCAGCCAGAGCATATAAGCAAGCCATGCAGCCGTTCCAATTCCCAGCGGTATCAGCAGCATGAGATAAACCATATGCTTCGGATGACGACTCTGTTCCAGAAGCAAGACGGCCTGTGCCATCTCGCTCTTATAGGCTTCCAGGTCGCGCTGCACATCCGTGCGGGCTGCAGTCCATGCCAGCACCTCGGTACGCCCGGCCAGACTGTCGCAATGGGCCAGTATATAATAACAGTCGTCCAAGTAGCGCGGGTTGGTCGTCTCCTTGATAACCTGTTGCGCGAAGCGTAACGCCGAGTCGCATTGTTGGGTCAGGGAATAGGCTTGTGCCAGCAGCATACTGCCATAGACAGGATCCTCGATCCGAGTGGCATAGTGCAGTACCGAGTCATATTGCTCGGCGTAGAGACAGGCTGCGGCGCGTGTCTCGTAGGTCTTGTTCCGTATTTTCTGCTGCGTGCACACCCGACAAGCCGAATCGGCTAAAGCAATCGCCAAGGGTTTATCACACATAACGGCTTGTTCCCATGCCATGTTGTTGAGCGCGTAGGCATAGAGCAAGGTATCTCCGCCCAGCAAAAACTGTTCGGCCGACTGCGTATAGACCTCATAGGCTGTCTGGTGACGTTCGGCCTGACGGCACATATTCGCCATATTGGCATATACCCGTCCCAGCAGAAGATGGTCGCCGGTTCGGGTCTGGGAAGCATCGATGAAACACTGCATCGCCTCGACGGCTTTCCCTTCCTGGCGTAAGGCACACCCACGCTCATACTGCTCTCGAACAAAAGCGTCCGAGACGGTTCCTGCTGCGCATGATGAGAGCAGGAAGCATAGTATGAGCCAGCCAATTTTTGCCATTAGCTTTTAGCTATTAGCCGTTAGCCATTATTCCAGGTATTGATCTATGAGTCGTACCATCAGGTCGTTGAGCAGTTCCACTTTATACGCACCAACTGTTGCCTCGATATGATCGCCTCCTACGCCACTATGGTTCGTTATGAATACGTATGTTCCGTCGGTAGCTATAGCCGTGAAACGCAGGAAGAACTCTGTGTTCTTGTCCACGCCGCTGGCGGCCACAGGAATGATACGTATTCCTCGTTTGGCATACTGCGGGATGGACTGATGCAGACTGGCCAGCACGTCGTCCTGCTTATGCGGAGGGGCATCCAACAGCATAAAAGCCAGTCGGATACTATTATCCTCGCGCCACGAGAGTTTCTGTAGTCCCACTTCCAGCGCGGTATGCACGGCCTCGGGATAGTCACCTCCGCCATCGGCTTTTTGCTTAGCGATATAGTTGGTGGTCACCGACAAATCGTCCGTGAAATCACTCACGCGGGTCAGGTAGTCATCTCCAATGTCGCGATAGAAGAGAGCCGCCGTACGGATATTGGCGTCTGCGTGCGCCTCGCCCACCTTGTTGATAATATCGGTCAGGTCGGCTTTTAGGAAGT
>JAFPLG010000002.1 GCA_017402895.1 Paludibacteraceae bacterium | reverse complement strand
ATGGGGTGATTCAGGTCGAGCTCGGCCTTAATCATTGCGGTCCACTCGCTGTCTGACCACTTCTTATAGTACTGTGTGCCCTGGTAGGTAAGGCCGTCACGCATATAGCCGGTAAGAGTGGATTTCTTGTAACCGAAGTTCATCCACAATGCGTTCTGAGCGCATGCGTGGTCTTCCTCGTCGCCATAGTTGACCGTGTAGGTTCCGGAACCACCATCGGCATCGTTACCGTACATCATTTCGGTAGCCACACCGCAGTGGAACATGAGGGTAGCCACAGCCGTTGCCTCTGCGTCGGTATAACTGCCGCTATAACTGTTCTTCATATTGGCCCAGTCGTAGGTCGTGTTGCCGAAGTTAGCAGACTGTGTGCCATAACGCTTGGAGGTGGCGCCGGTATCGCTATTCGGGTCAAGTGGTTGATAGCTGTGACTACCTGTACCCTTTACCGGCCATTGCCAATAGTTCATCACCTGTGCCATGGCGGTAGCTACACAACCGGTGTAAGCCTTGTTGCTGCCGGTTCCCGGGCAGAGGTTATTGTACGGAGCGTCTTGATCCCACGTGGTCTTGATCAGCGGCCCTACCACGGCAGCCGCTGTGGATTTGCGTGCACCGTTGCGCAGGGCTTTCCACTCGGCTTGCGTCTCTGCGCTTGCCATAACGCCGTCATCTTCAATCTTCCGGATGAAGTTATTGTACTTGCCCATCCATTTGCGGATATTTACCGGCATGTTGTCGGTACGAAACGTACCGGTCTCGGAATAAGCCAGAATAGGCATTACGGCATCGTCTGCAGCGACAATCACCCAACCTTCGCCATCAGCATTCTGGTAGATGTAATACAGGTTTTCCTCTGCTACGGCCTTGTGTACCATGCGCTTGGTAGGCGCGGCTTTCTTAACAGCCGACGTAGCGGCAGGATTCATGAAATGGTTAGCTACAAGCGTAGCGTCTTCAACGGATACACGCTCCGCAAACATCGTTGCGGAAACGAAAAGGGCAATAAAGCCAAAAACAATTTTTTTCACGATAGTATTGTTTTTTTGATTTTAAGTGTTGCTTATTGAATTGTCTGACCCAGAACGGAATAGGTACTTCCGCCACGTTGGATCAGGATCTGTCCCTCACGCATGATTTTCTCTGCTGCAGGGACGGCGATAGTGTTTTCGACAGCCTCGGACGCCTTGTTCGGTTCCAGACCGATGATAGCATCCAGACCACCATTGAATCTATAGGTTGAGCCGTCTGGCTTGAGAGTTGTCAGGGCTGTGTAGCAATTACCGTCACCTTCCCAACCCCAGTTGATATGGAATCTGCCGTTGGTGTCCCGTCCGTCACACACGAACTCATGACCACCTGAACTGGAATCTTCACCACCCATGATGATGGGACGTCCGGCTTCGAGGTCGGCATTGAAATAGGCTTTGATTTGCTCGACGGTTACTTCCCATTGGGCAGTTACACCTTGAGGCACATCACCTCCATAGTAATAGTAATCGTTTTTGGCGTACATAGAGATGAACTTGTCGATTTTATAACCGAAATAGTTAATCAGGCCATACGCCATGATGTCGGTCAGTGTTCCCGACCCACCTGTCTTGTCTCCTCCGTACTGCATCTCGCTGGCTACACCGGCATGATACATCAGTGTAGCAACGGCATTGCCTTGAGCGGTAGTGTAGGACTTGCCTTGGTAGCTGGGCAGCATGTTGTCCCAGTCGTAGGTGGTCTCGCCGTAATTGGCAGAGAGAATCTTGGTCTTGTACTCGCTGGGTTTCTGGCAGTTATCGTTCAGACAATCGTACCATGTGTACGAACTGGAACCGGTTCCCTTGACAGGCCAGCGCCATTTGTACATAATCATCGAAGCTGCGGTAGCTACGCACCCGGTCAGACAGCGCGTGTTGTCACGCTGGTCCATCGGACAGAGGTTGTAGTACGGCGCTTCCTGGTACCATGCTATCTCCTGACCGTTTGAGTTCTTGAGCAGTGGGGCAATAGCATCCACTTGTTGGGCTTTAGGCGCCTGAGCTACGGGTTCGTCGGCCGGAATGGATGATATCTCCTCCTGCATGCGCTCGAGCCACCAACGGAGGTTGGGGTTGACGGTCTGCATATTGAACGCACCCTTTTCGCTATAAGCGAGCACCTCGTCAGCCGTGCGTTCGTCGGCAGAAACGATGATGAAGCCGGCCTGGTCGGCACGGTTGAAGATGTAGAAAGCGTTTTCGTTGCCCGTAGCTTTCTGACGGGTGTGTGCCAGACGCATCTGATCTGCGCTTTGATTGGCACGATGGGCACGGCGCAAGGCGGGTTGCCCATTCACAAATTTAGCAGCGAGCGCGGCCGCTTCTTCGGCCGATCGCTGTTGTGCAAAGCTCATACCCGAAAGCAATAGCAAAGCGACAAGTAAAAATGTAAAACGTTGCATAAAAAGTTTTTAAAATGTGTATTTAAATTTTAAGGATTTTTTCAACTCAACAGATTCTTTATTTCGTCCAGCGAGACGAGACGTTGCTCGCCACTCTGCATATTCTTCAGCATCACTTTCTTCTGCTCCAGTTCATCGCCTCCGATAATAGCTACCCATGGGATATGCTTCTGGTCGGCATACGACATCTGGCGTTTCATCTTGGTAGGCTCTGGGTACACCTCTACGGCGATACCTTCTGCTCGCAGGGCTTTAGCCCAACCGAGCGCCATGCCCAATTCCTCTTGGCCGAACGTGGCAAAGAGCAGCGTTGTACCCGACTGCAGCGATTCGGGGAAGAGATTCAGTTCGGAGAGCACGTCGTAGATACGGTCTGCACCAAACGAGATACCTACACCCGATACGCCCGGCAAACCGAATATGCCGGTCAGATTGTCGTAGCGACCGCCACCGGTAATAGAGCCGATTTGTGCATCGAGTGCCTTCACCTCAAAGATAGCGCCGGTGTAGTAGTTCAAACCGCGAGCGAGGCAGAGGTCCAAATCAATCGACAATTGACAATTGACGACGGACAATTTCCCGAATACCTCTTCCAGTTCCTCTACGCCTTTCAGTCCTACTTCGCTGTTGGCGAGGATAGTACGTAGGGCTGTCAGCTTCTCGGCAGTAGTGCCGCTGAGGTTGAGGATAGGTTGCAGGGCTTGTACGGCCTCGTCGGACAGACCGCGCTCGAGGAGTTCTGCATTGACAGCCTCAACGCCTATTTTGTCGAGTTTGTCGATAGCCACGGTGATGTCGATCATCTTATCCGGCGCCCCGATAACCTCGGCAATACCGGCCAGCACCTTGCGGTTGTTGATATGCAGGCATACGCGAATACCCAGACGGCGATAGACCTCCTCTACAATTTGAATCAGCTCCAATTCGCCCACCAGGCTGTCGCTACCGATGACATCTACGTCACACTGGTAGAACTCGCGGTAACGTCCTTTCTGCGGACGGTCAGCCCGCCAGACGGGTTGAATCTGATAGCGCTTGAAGGGGAACGAGAGTTCCTCGCGATGTTGCACGACATAGCGGGCAAACGGAACGGTCAGGTCGTAACTCAATCCTTTTTCAGGTGCCGATGCAGCCTTCTCACCACTATTCTGGATACGGAAAAGCAGTTTGTCGCCTTCCTCGCCATACTTGCCCATCAGGGTAGAGATGTTCTCCATGGCGGGCGTCTCAATCTGGCTGAAGCCATAGAGCGAGAACACCGAACGGATGGTGTCGAAGATATAGTTGCGGCGCGCCATCTCCAGCGCTCCGAAATCACGCGTTCCTTTGGGTATACTTGGTTTCTGTGCCATAAAATGATTTACGATTGAACGATTTACGATTTATGCTTTGCAAAAATCTGCTTGTATATTTTTTCGGTTGCGCCCAGTTCCGACTCTACGTATTGCGCAGCGTTTCGGCCGGCGGTCTGGCGATTGAGCAGCATCTCGTCGATGGCTTTTTCCAGTTGTTCGTAGCCGTTGACGCTGCAGCCTCCGCCGCATTCGATGAGTGCCTTAGCTTCGCGGAAATGCTCGTAGTTCGGACCGAAGATAACCGGCAGTCCGTACACGGCAGCCTCTATCGTGTTGTGGATGCCGGCACCGAAGCCACCGCCCACGTAGGCCACATGGCCATACTGGTAGATTGAACTGAGCAGTCCCATCTGGTCCACCACCAGGGTGCGGGTATGGAGCAGGTTACGCTCGTCGGCCTCGGAGAGCAGCACATGCTTGCCTTGCCAGAGATGGAAGATCTGGTGCAGATGGTTGCGATTAATCTCGTGCGGCACGAGTACCAGACGCACGTACGGGTGTTCCTCTACATATCTGTACAGCAACTCTTCGTCCTCGGGCCAGGTGCTGCCGGCCACGATAACTTGCGGCTGGTCGGCCACAAATCGACGCACGGCCTCGATATCCTTTGCATGGCCCGCTATATTCATCACGCGGTCGAAACGGGTGTCACCCGACAGACTGGTCTGGGTGATGCCATACCGACGCAGCAAGTCGATAGAGGCGTTGTCCTGAACGAACAGATGCGTGAACATCTTCAGCAGTTTACGCTCTGCCGCACCGTACCAGCGGAAGAAATACTGCTGCGGACGGAAGATAGATGCTATGGAATAGAACGGGATCTGTTTCTTATGGAGCTGGCGGATATAAGCCGGCCAGAACTCATACTTGACAAACACAGCCATGCTCGGATGCACCGCCTCGATAAAACGACGTGCATTGCGACGCGTAGCAAACGGCAGGTAGGTAACCAGATCCACCTTATCGTAGGTCTTGCGCATCTCGTAGCCCGAAGGCGAGAAGAAGGTCAACAAAATTGGTCGCCATGGCTGCTCCTCGCGCAGGCGCTCGATAATAGGACGTGCCTGCTCGAACTCACCCACCGAAGCGGCATGAAACCAAACACAGTCGCGCAACATGCGATCGGGATGTGCCTTGGCATAAGCCTCCAAATCACGGAAAGCTTGGGCTTGTCCACGCACCAGACCACGGGCCCTCTTATGCCCGAACAAAGCCGCTAAACGTATTAGAAAAAAGTAAAAGTGCATACTTGTGCAACATAAAATATCGCGCAAAATTACTACTTTTTTTTGATATGTGCAAATTTTGTTGTACCTTTGCACGCAATTTCGGATGATATGAAAACAAGTGTGGTCATTTTGGCAATTGAATCGAGTTGTGATGACACCTCGGCAGCCGTGATTCGTGACGGCATATTGCTGAGCAACGTCATCGCTTCGCAGAAGGTGCACGAAGAATTTGGAGGCGTGGTGCCGGAGTTGGCATCGCGTGCCCACCAACTGAATATCGTGCCGGTGGTGGATGCTGCGCTGCGTAGAGCAGGAGTGGCACGCGAAGAGCTGTCGGCTATTGCGTTCACCCGCGGTCCCGGACTGCTGGGCTCGTTGCTGGTAGGAACGTCGTTTGCCAAGGGACTGGCGCTCTCGTTGGGTATCCCACTCATCGAGGTGAACCATCTGCAGGGCCATGTGCTGGCGCATTTTGTTAGACCGGCTTCGCCTGACGGAGTACAGAATACAGAGTACAGACAACCCGAATTGCCGTTCCTCTGCTTGCTTGTATCGGGTGGTAACAGCCAGATTGTACTGGTGCGGGCCTACAATGACATGCAGATCATCGGTCAGACGATAGATGATGCTGCCGGCGAGGCTTTTGATAAGTGCGCGAAGGTGCTGGGACTGCCTTATCCGGGCGGTCCGTGGGTGGATAAGTTGGCCAAAGAGGGAGACCCGACCAAGTTCCATTTTGCCCGTCCGAACATACCGGGTTACGACTACTCGTTCTCGGGACTGAAGACCTCGTTCCTCTATACGCTACGCGACCTGCTACGCGAGCATGGAGTAGAGACGATAGATGAATTAGCGGAGCGTATTCCGAATCTGCGGGAAGACCTCTGTGCCGCCCTCCAGGAGACCGTGATAGACGTGCTGATGCGAAAACTGAAGAAAGCCGCCAAAGACCTGAATATCCGTCACGTGGCTGTTGCCGGCGGAGTGTCGGCCAACAGCGGTTTGCGTCAAGCCTTCTTGGACTATGGTAAAAAGTACGGATGGCAGGTGTATATCCCGCCGTTCTCGTTCACGACCGACAATGCGGCGATGGTTTGCCAGGCGGGGTATTTCAAATACCTGGACCATGATTTCTGCGCGATAGACGAAGTGCCCTATGCAAAAACTAGGATATAAAATTGCTCCATACACGGACGTCATCATCTTTATGGTGACGCTGCTGGTGGCTAATTATTTTTGGAAATTCACCGTCATGGGCGATGAAGCGGGGCTGGATAGTACCGTTACATGGTTCGGACTGAATATCACGGCGCCGTTCGATCTGCTATCGAAGCACATCGCAGCATGCGTCTATTGGATTGTAGGCTTGTTTCGTGATACGGTGGTGATGAAGGGAGATCATATCGTCGGCTTCCAGAACGGGCATGGTAGCAGTATCGTATGGTCGTGCTCGGGGTTGAAGCAGATGTTTATATGGCTCTGTCTGATACTGACCGTCCGGGGCGGATGGAAACATAAACTTTGGTTTATTCCGCTGGGATGGATCATCTGCCACGCGTTTAACATCCTGCGCATAGCCATCATCACCCTCTTTCTGGAATTTCATCCGGAATGGTTCACGATACTCCACGACTATATCTTCAAGTACCTGTTCTACGGTATGATGTTCTTGCTCTGGGTGTGGTTCGTAGAACGGATACGCGGTCCATTAGTGACAGAGTGAGTAGAAATTACAGTTGTCGCACTGACGGAATCCCTCGGTCTTTGCTACAAAGTCCTGGTCCGGCGACAGAATCTCTTTAATCAGGCCGTCCAGTCCTTTTTTGAAATCCGATTTTATTTCATCCAGATCGAAATGTTCGTGACCCTTCTGCCGAACTTCTGTAGGTTCGTCGGCCGCCATGCGTTGTGAGTAGATATGCGGTACGACGGGATGGTCTGAGGGGTTGGGGTAGAGCAAGGTATATAGAATCGTCTGCAGTGCTTGCTTGTTGCGATTCTTGCTGTTTGGGTCAAAGAGCGAGGGGATATTCTCATATACCGTTTCTCCTTTGCCGGTCTTATAGTCGATCAAACGAATGACCCCATCTTTCTCCTCCACCCGGTCGATCTTGCCGGTGAGACGTACCTGGCGACCATCCTCAAGCGTAAACGTGTCGTGGCACGGCATTTCGGCATGCAGATAACGGAAGGGGGTGCGCCCCAGGTCACGTTCTAATTGCTGGTCCACATAGCGGCGTAGCACGGTAAGAGCCAACATATCTTCACGAACGTTCTCCAGTTCGGGCAGTGCAGGCCAATGGGCATCGATTTGAGACTGGAACTGACGGATTCTGTCCGATGTAATTTCCTGTCCCTGATAAGGAGCGTAGAGGTGTTCCATGATAGCATGGAATACATTGCCTATCGTCAGGTCGTCGGTTTCTTCGCTTACCTCTTTGGGCGGTTTGATACCTGCTACACGTCCCCAATAGAACAGAGCCGGGCATTTGAGATAGTCGTTGAGTGCGGAAGCGGAGAAACCTTGCCTTCCTTGCGGGTTGACATAGTCCGATAGTTGTTGCAGTACGTGCTCATCCTTGTGGATGGTAATCGGTTGTGATGGGGTGGTGGTGTTATCGGGTTGAACGGTCTCGTGGTGAATAGTCATACCATACTGGTAGCGCAGTTGTGCCAGATAGCGGGACGGCTCTCCGTGATTCTCTGTATCGGCATTGCAGATAAAGACCACCTCTCGGGCATACGACAGCATGCGGTAGAAGTTGTACGCAAAGATAGCATCATGTCGTTCCGGCGTAGGCAACCCGAATCCGCGACGCAGGGTATAGGGAATAAAGCTGTGTCCGGTACTCGTGCCAGGATACAAATCATCGTTAAATCCCGTAATGATAAGTCGGTCAAAATCCAAGGCACGCGTCTCCAGCACACCCATAATCTGCAGTCCTTCCAGCGGTTCGCCGGCATAGGGAATGGTGCGGTCGTCAAGCAGCAATTCGATGAGCAGGAACAGCTCTTGCGGCTGGATGACGACAGGATAGGTGCGGAGCGTCTGCTCTATCTGATTGAGCGCTGTCTGAATGGTGAATAGTTCTTCGGTGGTGTCTTCGCTGACCAGCAGCAGGATATCGCGCAGATAGTCGATCGTCTGCGTCGTCAGTTTCGCGCTGAGGAAAATAGCCTGCAACAAAGGCTGGTCGGGAATGGCTTTTCCGGGAACATAGATGAGGTTCTGCTGCTCGATCTGCATGAGTAAGGCTTGTGCCTCTTCTGCCGCATATTGACGGATAAACCTATGGTTTAGTATATTGACGACATCCGTATGGTAGAATCCCGCCTCGGTGCGGCGCTGCAGGAGTTGTCGCAAGAGTCCCACCAATGCATAGGCCGGTGTGGTTCGGAGCGGATAACCCATCGTGACATTGACTTTGTCAATCTGCTCGGGGATACTGCTGAGGATAGGCAGCAGCATGCGTTCGTCCGGCAGTACAACAGCCGTGCGGGTATATGATTCATGCGGTTGGTCGGCAGGGAACATCTCGTTGAGCACTCGCCATACCTCATGTGCCTCGCCCGTGGTGCTCGGAACGGAGATGAGTCGGATATTCTTCTCGGTGTCCTCTGTCGCCGTGCCGATATCGGTCAGTCCAAAGAGCTGTTTGTTATGCTCGATGAAGAGAGATGTGCGATTCTCGGGGTCGGCTACTTTACGATCGGAATAGTCGAAATGGAACTCAGCGCGTCCAGCCTCTCGGAGCCGAATCATGAGTTGTTCTTCGCTGGCCGTCAGGGCATTGAACCCTACGAACACATAATGCGACTTCATGCGCTGCGGCGCCAGTTCGTCCCAGTGCTCAATCAGATGGCGATGCAGCAGTCCCTCGTAGGCCAGGCCGTCGGCCAACAACTGCTGGCGGAAGGTGTCGTACATCGGCCACAGGCAATCCCATAGTTGCATGAAGTGCTCGGTGGTCTGCCGATCCTTGGGACGGACATCGCCCCAGAAACTGCTGATGGCTTCGCGTTGACGGTCACTCAGATAGCCAAACTGCTGGTCGATCATCTTCAGGTCGCGTATCGTCGTGAACAGCTCCTTGACATTGGGCGTCAGGTGGTTATCCACCTCCGAGAAGTCCTGGAGCAGCATCCTGCCCCAATACAACCAATCGCCCAGCGGCTCTTCGTGTATCACTCGGCAATAGGTGTGGTACAGTCGGATGAGCAGCGTCAGTTGGTCAGCCGTATGCAGCGGACTAAGTTGCGCAAAGCAGTCGTTGATGGTGATGATCTCCGGCGCCCAAATCGGCTTATGCATTTCGCCCGCCAGATGATGACGAAAGAAAAGTCCCGCACGACGATTGGGAAAAACAAAAGTGTAGTCTTGCAGACGATCACCCGCCTCTTGGGCTATCTGTTTGGCCAACTGCTTCAGATACGACTTCATGGTCACTATCGCGTTTGAATTTTATGAATCATCGTTTGAACGATCCTTTTCAAGAAACCTATCACGCTCCATACGCCGCTGGTGTGAACCTGTTCGCTCAGCAGGATGTCATTGCCCGCCGTACCGCTTTGTTCCGGGTAGAGAATCATATAGCTGTGCGTGCTGAAGAAACGAGTCAGTATGTCTGGTAACTGTTGGAACAGGGTGTTGTAACTGGCGGTAGCTCTTCGAGCACTAATCATCACAATCATGTCGTCTTGTTTTGCCTCTTTAGCAATCATCAGCACGTCTTCCCAGTCTGCCATCTCACGATAGGAGGCACGCAGGTATTTTCCCTTACGACGACACATAGCCCGCAGAGCTTCACGGGTGTCTTCGTTGCAGAAGAAGACAACTTTAGCACCTATCTGGCTGCTCAGTCGCCGTATTTGGCCAAAGCACGAGATGAAGTCATGCTCCTTCTCTGCATATCGCGGAACTGCCACCAGCAGACGGTTGACGGTGCTTAGCGTCTGCGTGGCATGATATACAATCACCGAACGAGAGGTGCGTTCTATCAGGTCTTTAGCCTCGGCCCAAGTCTGCTCAGAGGCATATTCGGAACGATGCAGGTCGCTAAGCATGCTCAGTTCTTCGAGTTGTGGCAGGATGTCCTCTCCTACGGAGAGCAAGAGCCAACTGTCGTCCACACGGTCGGCTTCCAGACGCGACTCCTCTTGTAACGCCAGCTCTTTGGCAGCATGCTCGGTGACGAAACTGGATATCGTGCAGAGCAACAATATCATCAGAACGGCTCCGTTCAGGATATACGGATTGAAGATATGAATCTCATAACCGATGGTCACGATAGCCAGCGTACCGGCTGCCGTAGCATGGGTGAGACCGAACATGAGTTGGCGCTCCATGCCATTCAGTCCGAATCGGAGTTGGCCTATCCAACTGGCTAACCACTTGCCCAGCAACTTCGTACCAATCATCACGGCAGCGATAGTAATCGTGGTCCAACTCTCCCAGATCAGACTGATGTCGATAATCATACCAACGCCTATCAGGAAGAGCGGCACAAACAGGCTGTTACCTATGAAGTTGATGCGCTGCATCAGCGGACTGCGATTAGGCACGTACTTATTAAGCACTACGCCGCAAAGGAAGGCGCCCAGAATACTCTCCAGTCCGGCCCAGTCGGCCAGCCATGCTGCCCCAACCAGCATACCCATGATGAGCATATAGCAGAACATCGGGTCATGCTCCTTGAGAAATGCTCTGCGGGTGATAAAAGGAAAGACCTGCATGACAACCACCATAAAGAGCAGTATCTTACCGCATAGTATCCACCAGAACGAAGGATCGGTCTCGCTCAACAACTTACCCTTCAGCATCGCCAGCACAAGTAGCGAAAGGGTGATAGTGAGCATCGTACCGCCTACGACGATATTGACGGCACGTTGATTTTGCATGCCGTAACGACTCACGATAGGATAGGTCATCAGCGTATGGCTGCTGTACATCGCACCCAATAGAGCACTGGTGGTCCAGTTGAAACCCAATATCCATTTGCTGGTGACCAGACCGAGAATGAATGGCAGGACGAAACTGAGTATGCCATACTCGGCTGCCTGACGTTTGTTCTGAGAGAAATCATTTCGGTCGATCTCTATGCCGGCTTGCAGCATGATATAGAGCATGCCGAGTTTGCCCAGCGTCTGGATGGTTTGTGTACCACTCAGCAACTCAAATCCGTGCGGACCGATAGCTATACCGGCCAGGATAAAGCCCACAATACTAGGCACATGTATCTTGCGGCAAACGAGTGGCACAATTAGGATAATACCTATCATCAGCGCCAACACGCTCAGCGGATTGTTTAAAACGAATTCACTCATCTGTTCATTTCCAAATTACCAATTATCAATCACCAATTACCAATCACAAATACTTTCCCGTGATGCTTTCCTTGCTTTGTCGTATCTGCTCGGGAGTACCTTCAGCCACGATATGTCCACCTCCGCGCCCTCCTTCGGGACCTAAGTCGATGATATAGTCGCAAGCACGAATGACATCCAGGTTGTGCTCGATGATGATCACCGTATTACCGCGGTCCACCAGTTGACGCAACACACCGTTCAGCACGCGAATATCCTCGAAGTGCAGACCCGTGGTGGGCTCGTCCAAAATGTAGACAGTCTTTCCTGTGGATGGACGTGCCAACTCTGTAGCCAGTTTGATACGCTGACTCTCACCGCCGGAGAGCGTGGTCGAGGATTGCCCTAGTTTGATATATCCCAAGCCGACATCCTGAATCGTTTTAATTTTCCGTAGTATAGTCGGCTGGTTTTCAAAGAATTCAACGGCCTGATTGACGGTCATATCCAGTATCTCTCCAATCGATTTCCCCTTGAACCGCACCTCGAGTGTCTCTTTGTTATATCGCTTGCCGTTGCATGCCTCACAGGGAACATACACATCCGGCATGAAGTGCATCTGGATGGTTTTGTATCCGTTTCCTTTGCATTCCTCGCATCGCCCGCCATGCATGTTAAAGGAGAAACGACCCGGTTTCCAACCCCTCATCTTCGATTCCGGCATCTGGGCGAACAGATCACGGATATCGTTGAACACATTGGTATAGGTGGCTGGATTGGAACGAGGCATTCGGCCGATAGGCGACTGATCAACGTTGATCACTTTGTCCACCAGTTCCATTCCTTCAATCGCTTCGTAGGGCAACGGCTTCTTCAAGCTGCGGTAGAAATGCTGCGAGAGGATAGGATAGAGTGTCTGGTTGATCAGCGTTGACTTTCCACTACCGCTGACACCCGTTACGCACACCATTTTGCCCAGCGGAATCCTTGCTGTAACGTTCTGCAGGTTGTTTCCGGTGCATCCGCTGAGCGTCAACCAGTGCTCTGAAATATCCGTATTTGTCGCCTTTGGCGACACTTCATGCGAAGATTCTTCTGTTGAAATCAAACTGGCACTCTTCTCACCACGTAGGTATTGAGCCGTCAGCGTATCGGTCTTCATCAGGTCCTCCGGCTTGCCGCTGAACAGCACTTTGCCACCTAAACGACCCGCTTTTGGCCCGATATCTACAATCCAATCAGCCTCGCGCATGATCTGTTCGTCGTGCTCCACAACAATAACGGAATTGCCCATGTCGCGCAACTCCTTGAGCGATGCAATGAGCCGCTGGTTGTCGCGCTGATGCAGACCTATCGAGGGCTCGTCCAGGATATATAGCACGTTCACCAGTCGTGAACCGATCTGCGTGGCCAGTCGGATACGCTGACTCTCGCCGCCCGAGAGACTGTCCGACGGACGGCCCAGACTTAAGTAACTGAGCCCCACAGCCTGCATAAAGCGTAGTCGGGCACATATCTCCTTTAGTATCGGTTCGGCAATGGCTTTTTGACGTTCGTTGAGCTGAGGCGAAATGGTCTCCAAGGTCTGAAGAAGCACATCAATATCCATTTCCGACATTTCGGAAATATTGTATTTGCCTATCTTGTAACTGAGTGATTCTCTGCTCAATCGCTTCCCTTTGCATTCCGGACACTCTACCCATTCCCGTTCCTCTTTCTCCTCGCCTTCTTCATCTATCGGGGCTTTGTATTCCAACAGACGCTCATACCAGTTGTCGCTGCGGATGATATCATCCAGTTCGTCCTTCGTAACCCCTTCACCATTCGCCCCCTCGCCTTTAGCCTTTATCTTTCCTAGTCCCTTGCAGCATTCACACCAACCGCTGGGGCTGTTAAAGGAGAAAGTATGCGGAGCGGGTTCACGATAAGCCAGACCGGTCGTGGGGCACATGAGACTGCGACTCAAATAGCGCGTTTTCTCCGAGTCAGCCTGAGCAATCATTAGTAATCCGTCTCCCTGTTCCATGGCGCGATTCACCGACTGGCGGATACGTTTCAAGTCCTCTTCCGCTACCTCTCCGTCGGATGTAGGCGCTTTTACTTTCAGCTTGTCTACAACAACTTCTATGGTGTGGTTCTTATACCGATCCACCTTCATCTCGGGTACCACTTCCGTCACTTCACCATCAATGCGCACTTGAACATAACCTTTCTTGCGGATCGATTCGAAGAGCTCTTTGTAATGACCCTTGCGGTTGTTGACAAGTGGCGCCAGGAGCAGAATCTTCTTGCCTGCGTACTCTTTCTGAATAAATTCGATAATCTGCTCATCGGTGTATTTCACCATTTTCTCTCCGGTCAGATAGGAGTAGGCTTCTCCTGCTCTGGCATATAGAAGGCGCAGAAAATCATATACTTCCGTAATAGTACCTACAGTAGAACGAGGATTCTTGCTGGTCGTCTTTTGGTCAATGGAAATGACCGGACTCAGTCCCGTTATCTGGTCAATATCCGGACGCTGCATCGTACCGATATAGCCACGAGCATAACTGCTGAAGGTGTCTAGATATCGTCTCTGTCCTTCAGCAAATATTGTATCAAAGGCCAGCGATGACTTGCCGCTACCACTCAGACCAGTAATGACACTCAGTTTATAGCGAGGTATGCTAACGCTGATATTCTTCAGGTTATGCACCCTCGCTCCCACTACACGAATCTCCTTATGGTCCTTCTTGGTACTCATTTCAGTCTGCAAAGGTACAAAAAATTCTGCATTCATGCAAATTTTTTAGAAAAATCCGATAACCGGCCTCTTTTTCCGAAGCAAATGCCCGCTCTTATTCTAATATTTGTCAAAATGGCAAAAAATGGCTATATAAGATGTTCATGATCGACTTTGCTATTTGTTTTTTCGATTTTTTGCATATTTCTATAAAAAATAGTTCATATACCGACTAAAAATAAAATATAGTGACAAAATCCACATATGTCTGCTCTCTACGTTCACTATATAGCCGCCTTTTGCCCTTTGCGCATATATGCGCACGAAGGGTGTAATGTCGAAGAGAGAAAACTCTATAAATTCCCTGCGAACGCTATTGAAATATTTATAATTTTAAGTGTTCGCGTTGTATTGGCCCATTTTTAACATTTTGGGTAGTTTCTAAGATTAAAGATTAGGATGAGTATAGTGTTCGAAGCGCATTATATAGTATAGATTCTATTTCTGTATATAATATAGGCTCAAAAAATTACATAATTTTATATTTTTATTTGCGTATGTCATGAAATTTTAGTACCTTTGCGCCGATTTTTACACCTGACTACCATGAGAAAAATCTATCTATTCGTTCTGATCTTATTTGTTTCTGTGGGTTTCTGCATGCAGACGGTTTCTGCTGCTGATGGACAGATAGAGGGTGCTTTGCCTGGCGTTTTTTCGTTGCCTAAAGGTGGAAGCGTTCGTTTCTCTATGGGCAATCTCCAGTATTGTGCCGCTACGAATGTATGGCGTTTTTGCCCTCGTCAATATGGTGTAGTCGGAAGCGAAGGCAATGGTAATATCGGTAGTAATGCCGGTCCTAAGAGCGATAACTTGTTGATAAGTTCCTCTTACGATGGTTGGATCGACCTCTTTGGATTGGGAACGAGTGGCTGGAACAGCGGTGCAATTGCCTATCAGCCTTGGTCAACTAACGAAGAATCTACAGAATATATCCCAGAATCTGTTCAGCCTGACGGACTGAAGACGCGATATGACATGGAGGGTGACTATAGCCATGTTGACTGGGGTGTGCACAACCCGATACAGAATGGAGGAGGTGCCGGAAAATGGCGCACGCTGACTTTCGAAGAGTGGCAGTGGATCATTCTGGATCGTCCTCATGCGGTTGACCTAATAGGAAAAGCGACCATTCAGGGTGCACGCGGCATGGTATTGCTACCGGATAACTGGCAGAAACCCTGGGGCGTGAGTTTCCAGGCTGGTTATGGCGTAGAATGGGATACGAATGAGTATAGTTATTCCGACTGGAAGACCCTGGAAGATGCGGGGGCTGTTTTCCTGCCCTGCTCGGGTAGTCGCTACTATAATCGCGAACTACGTCGCAGTGTCGTAGTGGATGTCCAGCAGGCCGGTAAGTATTGGACAGCAAGCAGCACGACGAATGGTCGTACAGTTGCTTACTCGCTGAGTTTCAATTCGATAGTGTACGAGATGTATACTTTCGACTCGCGTGCCTTTGGTCAAGCGGTACGCCTGGTAACGAATTCAAAATAACCTTAAAATATACAATCTAGATTATGGCTAAAGTTTATCAAGCTAATGAGATCAAGAATGTCGCTATGTTAGGCGGCTCGGGATCCGGTAAGACGACTCTGATGGAGTCGATGTTGTTCGAGTGCGGGGTGATTAAGCGCCGCGGTACTATTGAGGCGCAATCCACAGTGTGTGATTATTTCCCGGTGGAGAAAGAGTATGGCTACTCGGTGTTCTCTACGGTTTGTAACATTGAGTTTGAGAACAAGAAACTCAACATCATCGACTGCGCAGGTTCGGATGACTTCTGCGGCGGTACGGTAGCTGCATTGCAGATGTGTGGTTCGGCAATGATCGTGCTGAGCGCCAATGCTGGTGTAGAAGTAGGAACGCAAAATAACTTCCGTCTCGTTGAGCATGCTAAGAAACCGTT
>JAFPLG010000028.1 GCA_017402895.1 Paludibacteraceae bacterium | reverse complement strand
TTCCGATCGGTTAATTTGCTGCAAAGTTACAATAAAAAAACGGAATGCGCAAAAAAAACTTTGTTTTTTGTTTGCTATGTGCAAATTTTTTCGTAACTTTGCACCCGATTTTATGTACATTAAAAATGCAAGATAGAAAAAACGTAGCAATTATTGCCGGCGGAGACAGCTCGGAACATGAGGTGAGTCTGCGTTCGGCGGCCGGATTGAAGAGCTTTATCGACCCGGAACGGTACAACACCACGATTGTGGTGCTGCGTGGTAAGGATTGGCATACCGAGGATGGTTGTCCGATAGATAAGAATGACTTTTCTTTTACGCGCGAGGGCGTGCGCTACACGTTTGATTTCGCGTATATCACGATTCACGGTACGCCGGGTGAGAACGGATTGCTCCAAGGCTATCTGGACATGATGGGCATACCATACAGCTGTTGTGACGTGCTGGCTGCAGCGTTGACGTTCAACAAGTATGCTTGCAACCACTACTTGTCGTATTTCGGTTTTCATATCGCCAATAGCATGATTCTGCGTGCGGGACAGAAATTGCCCAACGCACCGAAGATTGCTGAGACGCTGGGTCTGCCGTGTTTCATCAAATCAAACGTAGGCGGCAGCTCTTTCGGTTGCACCAAAGTGAAGACGGTCGAGGAGATTTATCCCGCTATTGAGCGTGCTTTCCATGAGGGCGATGAGGTGATCTGCGAGTCGTATATGAAAGGTACGGAAGTGACCTGCGGCGTGTATAAGACCCGCAACAAAGCCGTTGCCTTCCCTGTTACAGAAGTGGTGACCCACAATGAGTTCTTTGACTACGACGCAAAGTACAAAGGCGAGGTGGACGAGATCACTCCGGCCCGTATTCCCGATGAGGTACGCGACAAGATTCAGGCAGAGACCATGCGACTATACGACATCATTGGTGCCAACGGTATCATCCGCGTGGATTGGATCATCACGGCGAACGGCGAATGGAAACTGGAAAATGGGAAATGGGTAGGTGACATGCCCCATATCAACCTTCTGGAGGTTAATACCACGCCGGGTATGACGCCGACGAGTTTCATCCCGCAACAGGTACGCGCTGCCGGGCTGGATATTAAGGAAGTGATGACGGATATAATTGAGAATAAATTCTCAAAGGAGTAAGGACCGCTTCGCTGAAGGAATAAGGAATAAAGACAAAAATGATCGATATCAACCAGGCCATAGAATCGCTGGATTGGAGCAAGGAGCCGAAGGGACTGTACGAACCGATAGGCTATACCCTGAGCGCGGGAGGCAAACGTCTGCGCCCGCAGTTGGCTCTGACGGCTTGCCGGATGTTCGGTGGAAGGGATGAAGACGTGCTGCCGGCAGCGCTGGCGTTGGAGGTGTTTCATAACTTCACGTTGCTGCACGATGATGTGATGGACCATGCCGAGGTGCGTCGCGGACGCGAGACGGTGCATGTGCGCTGGAACGAGAATACCGCTATCCTCTCGGGCGACCAGATGCTGATCGAGGCCTACCGCTTGCTCTCGCAGGTGCGAGAAGACAAGTTGGCGCAGACGCTTCGGTGGTTCAACGAGATGGCTACAGAGATATGCGAGGGGCAGCAGTATGACGTGGATTTTGAGCAACGTGAGGATGTGCGGTTGGATGAGTATATCGAGATGATTCGCCTGAAGACCTCGGTGCTGTTGGCCAACGCGTTGCGCACGGGTGCCTATATTGCCAATGCATCGGAGGAAGCTCAACAAGCGCTATACGACTGCGGCATCCATCTGGGACTGGCTTTCCAGATCCAGGACGACCTGCTGGACGTATATGGCAATCCGACCACTTTTGGGAAAGCTATTGGTGGTGATATATGCTGCAACAAGAAGACCTATCTGCTGCTCTCGGCACGAGACCATGCCAATGTGTCGCAGACCGAGCGCTTGCATCACTGGTTGAGTCAGTTGCCCGGCCAGGAAAAGATAGCTGGCGTGACTGCGCTATATAACGAGATAGGTGTTCGTGCTATGGCAGAAGAGGCTATCGAGCGTCACACTCGCGAAGCGCTGCGACTAATGGACACCCTGCCGCAAAACGAAGCGACTAATGCCTTGCGCCAGCTTGCTAATAAATTAGAAAATCGTAAATCGTAAATGATTAAATCGTAAATATTAAGATGCCTTATCGTCGTTTACCCAATACGGACCAGGCGCGATTGTATGCCCTGCAGACGGCCGTAAAACGTGCCGCAGATGCCGATTATACCAATCAGGCACTCTCGTATCGAACGCTCAACGAAGCGCAACGCTGTCTGATGCATTTTGAGACTATGGTGACCCAGTACCAGGACAATTTCCGCTCGAAGGTTAATGCGAATAAGAAATACCGCCATATCGTGCAGAATGCCCGCATGTATATCTCACATTTTATCCAGGTGCTGAACCTGGCCATTATCCGCGGAGAGATCAAGAAGGAGCAGATAGCGCTGTATGGTCTGGATCTAGAGAATCGTGTGGTGCCGGATCTAACGACCGAAGCCGACATCCTGGAGTGGGGACAACGAATCATTGATGGAGAAAAAAAGCGCACCTCGATGGGTGGATTTGCTATATACAACCCGCCGATCACGAAGGTGCAAGTGTACTATGACATATTTAAGGAGCATCAGGTGAACCATACGCTCCATAAGCAGAACACGATTCGCGTACAGGGAGACTTGGAGGGATTCCGCAAGGAAGCCGATGAATTGATTCTGCAAATCTGGAACGAAGTGGAGGAACACTTCCGCGAACTACTGCCCTACGAGCGGCTGTGTCGCTGCAAGGAGTACTGACTGATCTACTACTACCGTAAAGGAGAGAAGGAACTGACGGCACTGACCGACTTGGAACTGAAACGCCAACGTGCCCGCGAGCAGACGCTCTGGTAAGGCGGGTTAGCGGCTGATCTTGCGAGTAGGCGTGATGACACGATCTACTTTGTGGTCCAGCCAGCTGTGAGGTATCTCGGTTTTCTTGAGTTGGAAATCATAGCAGACGCCTACTTGGAAAGAACTATTATGGTGACGAAGGAACTTATCGTAGTAACCTCCTCCGCGACCGATACGATTGCGATGGTGGTCGAAGGCCACACCCGGCACGAAGATCATGTCGATACGTCCGCGATAACGCTCGGTCTGGGGTTCGGGAATGCCGAAATGACCACGACGCATCATATCCTCGCCGTCGTACGGACGTACCTCGATATAGCGGCGATGGGTGACAGGTAGAAGCATCGTCTTCTCGTGGTAGTACTTCTCCAGCAGCGGACGCAGGTCTACCTCGTTGTGGACGGGATAGTAGAGCAGTACCACCTTAGCGGACTGGAAACGGGGAGACTGCTCAATCTGCTCAAGAATAGCAGCCGAGTCCTTAGCGACTTGTTCCTTGCTCAGCACGCGACGACGCTGCTCAATAATGGCACGCAAGGCACGTTTTTCCTTCTTCTCACGGTTCCACGGGAGCCATGCACGGAAATCATGAATTTGGCCTTCGAATAACATGATGCTACAAAATTTGGCTGCAAAGGTACAAAAAATAATTGGAAATAGAAAATTGAACGTTGAAAATTTGTTAAAAAATACTGTTTTCTTGACAAAAATGAAGATAACGAAGCATATACTGCCTATTGTGATGGCGCTTCTGGCTATGGGAATAGCCGGGTGTAGCAGTTCCAGCACGAGTACCGTAACTACCTCGTCGGTAGCTAAGTTGACCGGTTTCTCATTTGCTAGCAATGACTCCATGCCCGGACTGGCTGCTGCGGTGTTTACCGTGGAGGAACGTCTGGACACCGGACTGGTGTATAACAAAGACTCGATTCTATATGGCACCTCACTCGAGCGGGTGGTGCCGCGTTTTGTGTTCCAAGTGGCCGTGGGTATGGCGCAACTTCAGACCCCCGACACGACCCTTGTGCTGACGGGTTATGATACGCTTAATTTTGCGCACCAACCTATCTACCTGACCCTGCGTTCGTCCGACGGTACGACTACCAAAGTCTATGAGATACGTCCTACGGTGCATCAGGCCGACCCCGACCTGTTCGTCTGGAACCAGCTGACGCCGCAGATTTATCCCGCCGATGAGAGTGAACAGACGGTGGTGGAACTTGGTGGACAATTTGTGATGATTGCCAATAACGGCTTCCAGAACACAGCCTATTCGTCGACCGACGGCGCAGCGTGGTCGGTACTGAGTGCTCCGAGCGGACTGCCTGCCGGCGCACGTGTTCGTCAGATCATCTCGGACGGCACAACGCTCTATTATGCTGATGGTACTACGATGTATACTTCGACTGATGCTACGACCTGGACTGCGCAGCCGATGAGCCTTGTGATGAAGACGATGCTCATGTGCTGGAACGGTCGTGTGTGGGCGCTGGTGGATAATGGAGGATTGGAACTGGCCTATCTGGAGGGAAACAGTCTAGTGTTGACTGGTATTCGACCGGACGGAGACTTCCCGGTGAGCGATTTTGCGGCCGTGCAGTTCCAGAGTGCGAGTGAACGTGCTCGGGCTATGATTATCGGTGGCTATGCCGAGAACGGACGGAGTCTGAATACCCGTTGGAATCTGGAGTACTCCGAGCAGATTCGCGAGAACAAAGGTTATCGCCTCAGTGAGTTCTCGATCGATCGTCCGCATTTTACGACGCTGACGGGTATATCTGTTATCTGGTACAACGGTCAGTTGATGCTCTTTGGCGGCGTGGACCAGGATATGACGTATTTTGGTCGCGACATACTCATCTCTGATGACGAGGGACTCAACTGGACCCAGGCAGATACGGCTAAGAACCAACTGCCCGAGGTGTACCAGGCACGTCGGAAACAAACCGCTATCGTGCGTGACAACTATATCTACCTCTTTGGCGGGCAGGACAAGACGACGACCTATTCGGATGTCTATCGAGGTCGACTGAACTCAATTGATTGGTAAACAATAAAATAAACTAAATATTTTTGAATTATGACGATTAAAGATTTTAAGTTTGCCGGCAAGAAGGCAATCGTACGTGTGGACTTTAATGTGCCACTCGATGAGAATGGTAAGATCACCGATGATACCCGTATCCGCGGTGCACTGCCTACGCTCAAGCACATCCTGGACGAGGGTGGTGCGCTTATCATCATGAGCCATATGGGTAAGCCGAAGGGTAAGGTACAGGCCAAGTTCAGCCTGAGCCAGATTGTTGACGCTGTTAGTGCAGCTCTCGGTCGTCCTGTTCAGTTTGCAGAGGATTGTGCTAAGGCGCAAGATAAGGCAGCTACTCTGAAACCCGGCGAGGTGCTGATGCTCGAGAACCTCCGCTTCTATCCCGAAGAGGAAGGTAAGCCCGTAGGTATCGACAAGGAAGATCCGGCTTACGAGGAGGCTAAGAAGGAGATGAAGACCCGTCAGAAAGAGTTTGCTAAGGTACTTGCATCGTATGCTGACTGCTATGTGATGGATGCCTTCGGGACCGCACACCGCAAGCATGCTTCGACGGCTGTTATTGCCGACTATTTTGATGCAGACAACAAGATGCTCGGTTTCCTTATGGAGAAAGAGGTGGCTGCAGTTGATGCAGTGCTGGGCGATATCAAGCGTCCGTTTGTGGCTATCATGGGTGGCTCGAAGGTAAGCTCGAAGATTGGTATCATCGAGAACCTGCTGGGCAAGGTGGATAAACTCATCCTATGCGGTGGTATGACCTATACGTTTGCTAAGGCACACGGCGGCGAGATTGGTAACTCGATCGTAGAGCTCGACAAACTCGACGTTGCTCTGGGCGTTGAGGAACTGGCTAAGAAGAATGGTGTAGAACTCGTGCTGGCTCCAGATGCTATCTGTGCAGACAGTTTCAGCAACGATGCAAAGCAGCAGGTTTGTCCTGCCAACGCTATTCCGGCCGGTTGGGAAGGCTTGGATGCAGGTCCTGAGGCTCAGAAGAAGTTCGCTGAGGCTATCCGCGGTGCAAAGACGATTCTGTGGAACGGTCCTGCAGGTGTGTTCGAGTTCGATAACTTCTGCGACGGTAGCCGTGCTATCGGTAATGCCATTGCCGAAGCAACAGCTAATGGCGCTTTCTCGCTCATCGGTGGTGGTGACTCGGTAGCATGTGTCAACAAGTTCGGTCTGGCTGATAAGGTATCGTATATCTCTACCGGTGGTGGTGCTTTGCTCGAGGCTATCGAGGGTAAGGTTCTGCCGGGCGTAGCAGCTATTAAGGGCTAAGCGGCGAATTGAAAATTGATAATTGAAAATTGAAAATTTATGGAAATTTCTGGTAAGATTATTCAGGTCCTTCCCCTCCAGACGGGTGTGGCAAAAAATAGTGGTAACCCCTGGCAGTCTCAGTCGTACGTACTCGAGACTCAGGAGCAGTTCCCGAAGAAAGTATGCTTCGAAGTATTTGGTGAGCAGCGTATAAAAGACAACGCATGCCAATTGGACGATATCGTGACGGTATCGTTCGATATAGAGAGCCGTGAGTTCAACGGCCGTTGGTACACCTCTGTTCGCGCTTGGCGCGTTCAGCAAGGTATCGTAGAACCTGCTGCTGAGCAAGCTGCTCCAACTGCAGAGACTGCTGCTCCTGCTCCGGCGCCCGAGGCTTCGATGCCCGTAGAGGCACCGGCTCCTTTTGATCCCACCGTGGATGATAACACGACTGACCTGCCCTTCTAATGGCACGCTTGCGTAGATACTGGTGGATCGTGCTGATTCTCGTCTTGCTGGCGGGTGGTGCAACAGTTTGCGCCCTCCGCTGGCAGGCGTGGTTCGGCATGCCGGACGAACCCGAGTGGACAGGCGACACAATCGCCTATCGCTTCCACTGCTTCGGTGATGACTCGGTTCCCGGATTTGTTGCCGCCGATGGCGAATGGAAAGATACACTCTATAGTGACACGCTGGATATCCTCCTGCTGGGCGATGTCCATAGTGGGTTGAAGCATGCTGACTACGACACGCTGGCTACGCGGTTGCCGCATATCGACTGTTATGCCCAGTTGGGCGACTGGCTCGAAAGGGGCTATTTCTACTACGAGCAGCAGCTCTATAGAGAACTACAGGGTACACGTCTGGATTCTATCCCCGTGCTGACCTGTCCGGGTAATCATGAGTATCAGAAAAATCTGCATCGTTCGCTCTCTCCGGTATGGGAGGCTATGTTCCGCCATCCCAAAAACGGACCTGTCGGCATGAAGGGTGCGAATTATTATGTAGACTTCCCCGGACTACGCTTTATTGTGATAGACACCCAGGGACTTCGTCTCTTGCGTCACTTTACCCGTATCAACGAGTGGCTCACGCGGGTGATACAGGGGGCTGGCAATCGCTATGTCGTGGTGATGATGCACCATCCGGTGTATAGCAATACGCGTGGACGTGCCAACGTGGGCGTTTACCTATCGTGTCTCTCTCCGCTTCGTCAGGCCGACTTGGTCTTCTCGGGGCATGACCATCAGTACGCACGCCAGTTGCCCTTCGTAGCGACTACGTCGTGCAATACGCATCACGAGCCAAAGTTCGACCATTATCACGAGCGTCAGGGTGTGGGAGATATCTACTACGAGCGTATTATGCTCTATCATGACACGCTCCGTATGTTCACCTACCGACTGGCGACAGGCGAACTATACGACGAGTGTACGATCACGCATTAGTCAAAAACTTCTGTAAGTATATCCAGCGACTTCATCTCTTGCCAGCCATCTACATGGTCGGCATAGTAACTGCATAATTGGCGTAGTTGCTCTTGTCGCTGTGTCCTGTTGACGGGTTGGTGAGTCAGCCACGGGTGCTCTTCTTCGTTAATGGCGAAGCCCAGCCGCTCGGCCAGCCCCTGCATAGTGCGTAGATGCACGTTCTCGGGGTCGTCACAGCGATCCAGGTCTTCTACGACAGTCATCAGGTAGTCGAATAACGGTTCGTCTTGCATGGGCTGGTAGAGTGTGTGCGAGAGTAGTTCGCTCAGAAACATCGCAACGGTCTGGCGTCGGATATCCGTCGTAATGTGTGTGGGCGTATAGATGAGGGTGGCTTGTTCGACAACGGGCATGCTGCCGTTCTTGCCTTCGCGAACCGAGAGCTCAACCAGCGAGAGTGGAGTATACACCCCGGTTCCCTTCTTGTGACTGCCTATACCATATACTATATACGCGCCGCGCCCGCCTGCACGCGTATAGGCATGCAGTATGCGCGCTCTATCCGAGTGCGCACGTAGTTGCAGAACGATAGCCGTAGTGGTATACATGCGAATATTGGATAAATTGCGGGTACAAAAGTACAAAAAAATATTGAAAATCGAAAATGGAATTTGAAAATAATCAAAAAATGTACAAAAAATTTGTGTATTCCAAAAAAAAGCAGTACCTTTGCACCCGCTTTTCGCCCTTGCTCGATTTGAGGGCGGATTTTTATAGCTAAAATCGTCCTCGTGAGGGGGCACTAAATAAACAACACTATGAAACGTACATTTCAACCATCGCAGCGCAAGCGTCGTAACAAACACGGCTTCCTGGAGCGTATGGCAACTGCAAACGGTCGCCGCGTGCTCGCAGCTCGTCGTGCTAAAGGACGTAAGAAACTGACCGTGGCTGACGAGGGTCGCCACAAATTTTAAGGCACAGCCTTCTTATTAGTAAGTAATGAAATAGGGAAAAGAGACCGTGGTCTCCTTTCCCGAATTTTGTTAATAAATAACGATTACGTATGGAATCTACACGTCAACATAAAATCGCGCGCCTGATCCAGAAGGATATGAGTGATATCCTGCTTCGCTTTGCGCGCACGCTTCACAGCACCCTTATCTCGGTGAGCGAGGTGCGTGTGTCGCCCGACTTGTCGATAGCACAAATCTACGTGTCGGTCTTCCCGCAGGACAAAGTGAGCGAGACGATGCAGCTCATCGAGGAGAATGCGCATAAGTTGCGCGGCGAACTCGGACAACTCGAGCGTCATCAGTTGCGCATCATACCGGAGCTGCGTTTCCATCTGGATGAGACGATAGACCGACTTGAGCATATTGATGAGTTGCTAAAGGCATAGAGCTAATGGCAAAACTGGAGTTGCATATCGCCTGGCGCTACTTGTTCTCGCGCAAACGAGTAAATGCGATCAATATCGTATCGGGTGTCTCGGCTGCTGCGGTAGCCGTGGTAGCTGCTGCTATGATATGTGTGCTCTCGGTGATGAACGGCTTCGGTAGCGTAATAGAGCATATGTTCTCGCAGTTTGACCCTCAACTACAGGTGGTGGCCGCAAGCGGGAAGACCTTTCGGACCGATGCAAAGGAGATACAGCAACTTCGCAGTTATTCTGAGATCGATTGTCTGGCCGAAGTGGTCGAGAATACGGCTATGGTGCGCTACAACGACAAGCAGACGCCCGCCCAATTGATGGGGGTTGACTCGGTGTTTGCCCGTGCAACGCATATTGACTCGATTATTACGGACGGTGTCTTTTGTGTGCAGGACGAAGGTGGGTTTGAGCGAACGGTTATGGGCCGTGGGTTGGCTAGTACTATGGGCGTGGGCGCCCACTTCGTAGAACCTCTCTATATTTTCGCCCCTAAACGTATCGGGCGTATCAATATGATGCGCCCTGACAAGAGCCTGCGTCGGGAACATACCTATATTTCCGGTATATTTGCTGTCAATCAGATTCAGTATGACGATCATGTTATGCTGGTTTCCTTGCCATTGGTGCGCCGGCTCTATGATTATGACAGCCTAACTGTTACTTCGCTCAATCTGAGTCTGAAGACGCCATTGGCGATTGATCGTACGCAGCGTGAGATACAGCAACTTCTGGGCTCCGACTATCGCGTACTCAATCGCTACGAACAGCAGGAGGATTTCTTTCGGATGTTTGGCGTAGAGAAGCTACTGACCATTCTTTTGATGGTGTTTATCTTGATCGTAGCCAGTTTTAATATCATATCATCGCTCACGATGCTTATCATCGATAAAACCGAGGATATTCGCATACTTAGCAACCTGGGTGCTACGCCCGGCCAGATCCGCCGCATTTTCCTCGTGGAGGGATGGCTGATCAGTATACTGGGTGCGTTAGTGGGTGTTGTCTTAGGTGTGACACTATGTCTGCTCCAGCAACATTTCGGATTTATCAAGTTGGGATCAGGTGACGACTATATCCTGTCTGCCTATCCCGTTCTGCTCCAGTGGGGTGACGTGCTGCTGGTGATGGCTGTTGTGTTGTTGCTTGGATTTGTGGCAGCGTGGTATCCCTCCTATAAATTGAAAGTTGAAAGGTGAAAAGTGAAAAAAGGTTACCTTCTTATATTGAATACTGTTTGGGGTTTACTGGTCGCGTCTTGCAATCCGTATAATCCCTCTCCGCAACCTGTGGCGCCCAAGGAATATGCTAAAGCCTATGTGGAGGCTCATGGCCAGTGCTACGATTCCATACAGGCTTCCGTTCTGTCGCTCGACCTCTATTCTGCCGGTCTGGAACTGGATTCTGCATATCGTATGCGGGGTTCGGGCTACAACTTGTATCTATCGGATATCTTTGTGACGGATTCCCTGCTGAGCCCGGGCAGTTACACAACGGGAACTACGGGTGAACAATTCAGCTTCTTGCCCGGCAAGAACTATGAAGGCCTGCCAACGGGTACGTATCTACTACAGGTCGCCGATGGTGCTCTGACGAGTATCACGCTGATGGATTCCGGCAGGATGGAAGTGCGCGATACGGCCGATGGAATCGTGGATATTCGTTTTACGCTTTATCACGGGCGCGAGACGTATGATGCGCATTTTCAAGGACCTCTCTCAACGAAACAGGATGAGTGATATCCGGAAGACATATCGGATGTATCTAAGGATGGAACGGGGATTGTCGGAAAACACCGTTCAGGCATACGAACGCGATATAGACAAGCTCTTCTCCTATTTCATTCGACAGTCTGTCGATCCCGTACACGCCACGCTTGACCAATTGCATGATTTCGTTCGAGATACCTTCTCGACGGACACGAATGCACGTTCCCAGGCACGTATCTTGTCCGGAGTTCGTTCGTTCTATCGCTTTTTGCTCTATCATAACTATATTGACCAAGATCCTTCCGAGTTGCTTGAGGGACCGCGTAAGGAAGTACATCTGCCCGAAGTGCTCTCTGTTGAGGAGATAGACCAACTCGTTGGTGCAATTGATCTTAGTTCACACGAAGGCCATCGAAATCGCGCCATCATCGAAATGCTCTATGGTAGTGGTCTGCGCGTGAGCGAACTGACGGCTCTGAAACTGAGCAATATTTATCGTTCGGAACACTATATGCTCATCGAGGGTAAGGGCTCCAAACAACGACTGGTACCTATCTCGCCTGTAGCGGAAAAGTGGTTTCAGTATTGGCTCCAAGATAGAGCGTTGTGGCCTATATCTCCCGGTTCGGAAGACTATGCGTTTTTGAATCGTAGGGGTGCTCCCTTGACGCGCGTTATGGTTTTCACGATTATCAAGCGGCTATGCCAAGCGGCAGGTATACGGAAGAATATCTCTCCGCACACTTTGCGTCATTCGTTTGCTACCCATATGCTTCAGAATGGAGCAGACCTGCGCATCATACAGCAATTGCTCGGTCATGAAGACATCACAACTACCGAGATATATACCCATGTCGAAGTCCAGGACCTCAGACGTGCTATTCTTGCTTATCACCCGGCCAACCAGAAAGAGAGATGAGAAATGAACGGACATACGCCTTTCGGTGGGGACTATGGCTTCTGCTTGTTGTTTTCACGTTTGCGTTTTCGTCTCTGCGAGCCGAAGAGACGATTATTGTGGGAGAAGTCTTTTCCGAACTGACGGGTGCGCCTGTCGGAGGTGTCAATATTCATTTTCGAGGAACGAAGATAGGAACTTCTACCGATGAAACCGGCGCTTTTGCGTTGCGCGTGGACTTGCGAGCCAAGATGCAGTTGGTCTTTTCTGCAGTGGGCTATCACACCCAGCGTTATGAAATAGAGCCAGGCGCTATGGCGGGTATTCAGGTGGTGCTCAAGGAGAAAGTGTCGATGCTGGAAGAGGTGCTGGCTATTCCCGGAGAAAACCCCGCTCTGCCGCTACTGGCTCAAGTGAGGTCACGACGAGCGGAAAACGATCGAATGTTGCGGAGCGAGGTGGTTGCCGGTCAGCGGACGCGGGAATTGTATGTCTCGCATATTCGTCGTCGCCACTTGGAGAAATCTTTTTGGCGAAATCTTGAGCCCGGTTTGGTGATGCAGGCTGACAGTACGTATCTGATGCCTCTGTATCGCGAGACGCAATCCTTCCGCTTGCAGGGCCAGCAGATGATTCCGGCTAACGATCAGATGTGTCAAGCCCTGATACTCAGTGAAACAGATTATTCGTCGTTGCTATCAATCCAGGGTAACCTGAATTTCTATGCTACGACAATCTATATATTGGACCACCCCTTTATCTCTCCGTTGGCATCGAATGGCACGACTTATTACAAGTACTATCTGGCCGACTCCCTGCTGACGGATCGCGGGAAAGAATATATTGTGCATTTCCGAACCCGCAATCCGTACTATGCTACGTTCGATGGTTCTCTACATATCGACTCTGCCACTTGCGCCATTTCGGAACTGGAAGCATCGGTTCCAGCTCAGACGAATGTGAACTACCTGAGCAACCTGCATATCCGTCAGACGTTTGCCAGTGACCATACCTTGCAAGAAGAACAAATATCCACCTTGCTGGACTTTGCGGTAAAGACGGACACGACGCATGTGTTTCCTACGGTGCTCATCGAACACTCGCTACGACAGACGGCATCTGTAGCATCAGAAACATCGCTTTCTGTAGAAGCGGACTCTATTGTGAATTCTCCGATGGATTCGTTGCTTCAGACGCCTCTCGTGCGAACGGCGACATGGTTTGCTACGATAGCGATGACGGGTTATATCCCTACTGGCACATGCGTGGATATAGGCCATGTGCAGGAGATCCTTCAGGTGAATCAACAGGAAGGTGTACATGTGGGGTTGCCGTTCCGAACCAACGAGAAACTATGGCGCAACGTGTCGCTTGAAGCGGCTGTGGGATATGGTTGGCGAGATAGACGATTCAAAGGGCTCGGTAGAGTGAGTTGGCAACTGCCTACACCGCGCCGGAATATCATGCGTCTGGAATATCAGGACCACTACGTATGGACCGAAGTAGATGACTTCTCGCGGCTGATGCGAGAGAATAGTGCGGGTCTGCGATTAATGGACTTTACCTCGTATGCTTTCGAGGCACTGCGACGTGATAGTTTCTGTGTGAATACTGCTATGCGGCAGCGTCAGGCTCAGTTGCACTGGGAGGCTGATTGGACTGATATGCTGGAGACACAGACCTATGTGCGTGTGGGGTGGATGGACGACTATCGCTACGAGTCGCTCAGTTTTATTGCCCGTTTGGGGTGGGGCGAGAAGAAACATGACGGTTATTTCCGCAGAAAGTATAGTTATAGCCCGCGTTACCCCGTACTCTATCTGGGAACAGAGTTTGGTTCGTATAAGCGTCCAGACGAGGGACATCAACTCTATGCCCATCTGCGAATGATGTTGACCCAGCATGCATCGCTGGGTATGGGTGGAACGCTGAGTTATGCGCTTCAGGCCGGTTGGATCTTTGGCCGTGTGCCGTCGCCGATGCTTTGGCAGGCTTCCGGCAACCAGGGATATGCCTATGATCCCTACCGATTCACGTTGCTGCATAATGGAGAGATCGTGGCAGATCGTTACGTGGCTTTGCATGCCGAATGGAATGGCCAGGGTGTCTTATTTAATCTGATTCCCGGCGTGCGTTATCTCCGGCTGCGGGAACTGGTAGAAACGAAAATCGCCTACGGTTATAGAAGCAGTCAGCAATCGGCTATTAGCAGTCAACCGCATCAGCTCTATGCGGAATTGGGTGTAGGTATAGGTAATATCTTGCGCGTGTGTGATCTGTATTCCGTATGGCGACTGACGCCCGACATTCATTCGGAGGTGCCTAATCCCAGATGGGCGATGCGATTCCGCATTCATCTTGGGCTATAAGCAAAAAAAAAGAGTACTCGGCGTGAGTACTCTTTTTCTTTCGGTTTCATCGGATTAAATCCAACGAACATAACAGAAGTCCATGCGGTGGGGCAGGAGATCGTTCTTCGGATAGAGTCGCAGACCGAACTTCATACCACCGGCATAGTTGAGCTTGTAGTTGATCTCGTAGAAGAGGTGACTGCCTTCGACTTTCTTCAGCTCCAGGTTCTTGTGGTCGTAGAGCTTGTCGTTGTTGTGGGTAGAGGTGCGGATTGCAACCAACTCAATACCCAGGCCCTTGTCGTTCAGATCGTGGGTGTCCAGTTCTACGGCAATACGTACGTTGTCACCTACGTTCAGTTCGTTGAAATCAGGCATTTCTACGTTGCATACCTCGATGCCGTCCCAGTGCTCAACCATATTCTCTTTCCATGCTGCAATCTCGCGGGCAACTTTGTAGTTGTCTTTGATGAGCAGGGCATGACGTTTCTGTAGTTTGTTGTAGAAACGATCGAAGTAGTCGTCGAGCATACGCTTCATGGTGAAGCGCGGCGTAATCTTGGTTACCGAGTTCTTGATCGTCTGAATCCACTGTGGCGAGTATCCCTTGGCATTCTTTGCATAGTACATCGGGATAATCTCGTTCTCCAGCATCTGGTAGATCGTAGCGGCATCCAATTGGTCTTGGTGAGCTTGATTCTCGTACGTACGCTTGTCGGTCAGTGCCCAACCTGCGCCTTCTACGTAACCCTCGTACCACCATCCGTCTTTCACGGAGAAGTTGAGCACGCCGTTCATCTGCGCTTTCTCACCCGATGTACCCGATGCCTCGAGAGGACGGGTCGGGGTGTTCAGCCAGATATCAACACCCGAAATCAAACGTTTTGCCAGACG
>JAFPLG010000027.1 GCA_017402895.1 Paludibacteraceae bacterium | reverse complement strand
CTCTTTGCTTTTTCTACTGCTGAGGCAGCCAGGATACGGATGTTATCCGCTGCACGATTCAAAACTTGTGTTTTGTTCATAGTAATAAAATTTATATTGTTAATTTTCAATTTTCAATTTTTCAACTATATCTTCCACCCGATATAGTAACTGAATCCCCAGGTCGAGTCGTCTCGTATTCCGAATCCGGGGATATGGCGGGGCAGTTGCTCGCCTTCTTTTGGATTGCGCGTGAACAATATCTTATAGCGCACATTCCATCCCATCATCAGTCCCTTGTATATATGCACTTGGCAACCCAGTACAATTTCTCCCCAGCAGTCAGCCTTGAAGTGGCGCCCGTAGTCCGGCAACTCAAAACTCTGCATGCCGCATCCGATTCGTATTCCGACCAGCGCGGCACTCAGGCTCTCCGGGTGGCGACGGAAACAGTTGAGATCCGTTCCGGCCCGAAAGAATCCTCCGGCCCCCTGGTGCAGCACGCTGTCCGGCTGGCAAACGGCATGGGCACCACCCACCTCAAATGTGGGGTAGAAGCGTTGCTTCAGTCGCCAACTGACTGCTGCTTCGAAACTCTGGATCTTACCTTTACTGGTGGCGAGTTCGATGATGGTGTTCGCCAGGTCCAGTTTCAATATCGTTCCCTGGTAGATAGCTTGCTTCTTGAGGGCAGAGTCGCTGCGGGCCATCGTGATTGTTTGCGCCGTATCGCTGGGCACGTCCACCATGAACGTATCGGCAGCCACGGTGCCAAAGACAGAGTCTCCGGTAGTCACTACCTCCGGCACTTCTACGGCGATACTATCGTCCGCCCAAATCATGCTCGCCCCCGCCAGCAAGATAAGAGATACTATCAACCTTTCTCTTTTCACCTTACCAAAGTCCTCTGACTTCCTCTTTCAGTGCGGCCAGCGCCAAGGCATTGGGCGTATCGCCGTTCATCGTATAGGCGGCGGTGAGCGTCTTGGCATAATCCAGGCTGCTGCTTCCTTCCGGCAGTTGAATCGCCATCGTGTTGACAAAGGCGCCCATCTCATCGCGAGCCTGGATAAAACGTTCCCACAGTTCCTCGGATACGTATATCTGCTGGCTCATGTTGTGGTCAAACTCCAGACGGATCGTGCGCAGTAGGTGTTTCTGCACGTCCATGACGCTCATCGTGCTGAGGTTCTGTATCTCCAGCAGCATATGCTCCGGCTGGGTGCGCTCGAGCACCAGGGTCATACGTTCGTATGCCCGAAGTCGCACGGCGTTGATCTCTTTTTGCGTGGTCTTTTTCACTTCCCACATACGTTTCTTATCCTCATTCTTGAAGATTTTGTATAGCACCAGCCACGTAGCCAGCAGAACAATCAATGAGGGGAGGGTGTACTTTAATACTTCCAACATATTACGCCTAATTTAAAAATCGGGGCAAAGGTAATAAAAATTTTTGATATATGCAAGCATATACAAAAAAATCCCGCCCGAAAGCGAGATTTTTTTATTGGTTCAGTACCGAGTGAAACGTTCGTGGCAGTACGATGTTCGGTACGCTCAGTGCCTCGCGGAAGAGCGGCGCTATTTCGCTGTCGTCAAATCCGGCGATGCCGCATCCGATGCGTGTGACTAGGAATGTCAATTCCGGATGCTCCTTGGCATACTGAATAAATTCGTCTACATAGGGACGGATGGTTTCTACGCCTCCTTGCATCGTGGGAATGGCATAGCTCTGTCCCTGTATGCCCACACCTTCGCCCCAAATGGCGCCGAAGAATTTGTAGGCAGTTCGTGCGGCTCCACCTCCGTGAAAGCCCTGTAGATTGCTGCCGAAAACGAATACCTCGTTCGGCTGCAGTGTGGTGATTTGTTCGGGTGTTACGCGCATAATATTTTCAATTTTAAATTTTAAATTTTCAATTCTCTACGAGCCTATCGCCAGGCATACCAGTCCGGCCAGTATGCCCACCATGCAGGCTATTTTCTTTTTCGGATTCTCTTCGTGCAGGAAGAGAAGTCCGTATCCGAAACCGATGACCGCACCGCCTCGGCGAATCGTACTGACGACGGCTATCAGCGAGTCGGGGTCTCTGAGCGCCAGCATATAGACGTTATCGGAGATAACCAGAAAGACGGAGATCAGCGCGATAGGCAGGAAGGTGAATCGGTCTGTATTCTGTATTCTGTACTCTGTATTCTTCTGCCGGCTGGTCCGGTCTGCAATCCAAACAACGGCCATCATTACAGCCTGATACAGCGTGTAATAGACCTGAACGGCGTTATGGTCGTATCGGCGCATCATGAACTTGTCGTACAGCCCGGCACAGGCGCCGATGAGGATGGCCAATACGAGGGCGATGTAGTATTTCGTCTGGCTGGGGTTGTCCGTTGTGTTGGCGTGCTTAGGTGTCCGGTTTTTCAATGAGAAGATCATGATACTTCCTAGCGCCAGCAGGATACCCACCCACTGAAAACCATTCAGCCGTTCGCCGAAGATCAGCAATGCGCCGACGAGTGTCCACATAGGGCGTGTGGCTTGCATCGGACTAACCACGGAGAGCGGCAGGTGTTTGAGTGAGATATAGGCAAAAACCCAACTGCTCAGTACGATACATGACTTGACGAATGTCAGCAGATGAGCTTGCGCATCCAGTCGGGGAACGAAGAACGGCGTGCCGGTCATCATCTCCGGACAACAACGCGAGAGCAGTAGAGGCAGGCAGAGAATGGCGCTGCTAATCAGTATGCTCAGCGTCAGAACGTCGACGACGCGTCTGTCGCGCAAGGCAATCTTCTTGCTGATATCATATCCGCCTAAGCAGAGCGCAGAAACAAAAGCCAGAACTACCCACATACTACCAAATAGCCTGAATGAGTGAGACGGTCATCAGTCCGCAACAAATCAGCTTGAGTATGGTGCCGAAAAGCAGACCAATGAAGCTGCCCCAACCGGCACGAAGAGCTTCGCGCCACTCTTTGCCGTTGAGCATTTCGCCCAGTACGGCTCCGGCCAATGGTCCGACAATCACACCTACTGCGCCAAAGAACATACCAACGAATACGCCTATCGTGCTTCCCCATACGCCCCATTTTGTGCCTCCGTAACGCTTGGTTCCCAATGCCGGAATAACATAGTCCAGAATGGTAACAACTATCGTTACGATACCCCATACGAGCAATGGCTGCCAGGAGAAATCCACACGTTCCGTTGCTTGCGCAATCCATAGACCGACATATGCAATCGGTACGCCGGGCAATCCGGGAATAATGCAGCCGATCAGACCGACCAGCATGCAAATCCCTGCAAGTATCAGCAGAAAAATGTCCAATTCCTTTTTTTCTTATAAACGATATACACTAAAGCCAGAGCCAGCAGTACAAGTGGGCTGCCGACAGGAGTGGGGTCTGGTACAACACCGATAGGATCATCCTCATCGCCCGGATTTTCGTCCCAAGGATTGCCGCCTCGACGTATTCCGTTTTGCGAAGGATTTGTACCGTCCGCTAGCGGAACAAAGGTCGTCTTGGTAGTCTTCAATGGGTATACAGACGTAGATTGGAAATGATAGGTAGGACTCCCACCACCCACTGTCAAACCGGACGAACGGTTATTGGACGAGCCCGTACTATACGAGGCAACGCCACTACCCGACGAACCGTATGACGAGATAGTATGAGATGAAGTGGTGTAAACAGGCGTTGAGCGGTTGGCGGTCGTACGACCCCATGAAGCAGACTGCGTCGTCTGCGGATACGTCACGGCGAAGGACATTGTAGATCCCCACAATATGGTCCATGCCGTCAGAAACCATCTATATATGTTGAAACTTCTCTTCATCATCATCATCGTATTTTTTGTCCAAACATGGTATAGATATGTCCATTACGCAGGATAAACACATGTCCGTTGTGGATAAACTTAACAGCCTTGTCTTGGTCCTCTCCATATGAAGAAGGCTCAAGACCGGTACCGATCGGATCGCCTCCGCTACTTGGTGAATAGCCTTGACGACGGATGTAATAGCGTGTCTGATGGCTATATTCCGGCGTTTCGATATCCAGGCAGATACCGTCCATAATCCGTCTCTCAGTGTCCGTAAAGGCGTCATAGAGCACAAGTTGTCCGTCTATATTATTAACTCCCGTGAACCAGATATACGATATCGGGTCGTACGGCAGATTGCTCATATAGAAGGAAACAGGCACATTTATCACCTCGTTGCGCAAATCAATACTCAATCCGTAACCTCCATCGGCAGCGTAGATATTGAATGGCGTAGTAGGCGTATTGGTCATAGAGAACTTGTCTATGTTGAGAGTGCTCAGTACTGCATCCTCGCCTTCTACAATCTCATTGTGGTATCCTTGTCCGATTAGCAGTTTTGAAATGCATCTCGGCGATACAGGGTTGACAGCCGTAACGGTCATGATACCCTTGTTCAGTTCGGAGGTACCCGAACGGCGCGGTGCGGCAATCGGAGTTACCTGGCTTGGCGAGGTGACAATACGATTGGCATTGAGTGTCACATCAAGGCCGGTGGACTTAGAGCCGGACTTGGTCTTGACAATGATAGCATACATCGGCGGCAGGTAGCGCTGCTGATTGGTAATGATATCTGTAGTCTTCAATGCCGATTCTTTGGTTACCGGATTATGGTATCCGTCTCCGTCCAAATAGCCTATCTCATCTGCCAAATAGGTGGTGTTGTCGTAAATGAATCCCCAGATGTCGATATAGCCCATGGTGGGGTTACCGAAGACAAAGTACTCAGAAGCCTCTTCGTTAGCCAGCGAATAGTTCTGCGAGCTGCCTACCGGATGGAAAGCCAGCTTGCCTACATGCTCTGCTCCGCCCGCATTCTCCGCACGTTTGGCCTGGAGTCCCGACTCATAGAGATCCCATACCTTATCGCCGGATTGAGTGAAATAATAGTAAACGTCATCCTTCTTCGGCAGACGCACCGTTGCGGCATCTCCGGAAGTGGTGCGGCTATAGATAGCCCATCCTTGTGCCGGCGGGAGCGAGAGCGTCATTCCGTTGGTAACCTTGGACCATTCCGCTTTGGCGGTATACGTGGTGTCGGCTACATTATCGCCATTTCCTTTATGACCCGTTGTGCGGCTGTAGAGTGAGAGCCAGAAGGAAGCATTACCCGTAGAGTAATTACGTCCTGCGGCATCGAATGGTCCTACTTCCCACGGCGAGGTTTCCCAACTCAGATCTGCATTGGACATGAAGATATCTCCGGATAGGAGTCCATTCACAGGTGCAGAGCGGAGAGCCCACTTCTGATAAGGCATACTGAGATCCGCTATCACGCTATCATATACCAGACGCTGCTGTTGGCTGAGCGCTGCGCCGGAGAGGAATCGGATCGAATGGCAGGTATTGTATTTGAAGCCTACCTGCTGGATGGAATCCTCGGATGGAATAGTAGTCGGATTGACCAAAACCGGATAAGGTCTGCCATCCGTCATAGGCGGTATTACCACATAACTGGTGGGTAACGGTGCAAAACGAGCATCCGCATGAATCGGCTGGTTCGCTTGAGTAATACCAATCCAGTTATCCGGGTTATTCCACCTGTTATCCGAAGTCTGCGGATCCCAGCGCAAGTAATTCGGTACGACGCTGACGACGAACGGAATCGTACCTACCGCGCAGCCGTCGCCCGCGGATTTCCAGTCGGAAGCACCCGAAGAGGTCATCATCTCGATACCAAAGGTATAGCTGTAACCGTCGCGCATGCTATAGTTGGTTGCTGCAGCGGGCACCAGATGAAGCGTATCGCCTCCGTTTCGGTAATAGCCCGTATTGTCGCCTTCCAGGTTCCATGTTCTATCCGGCTCGAGCGCTATCGTGTGCACACCCTCACGATATTCAGGATCATTGGTCGATAACAATGTGACTTGTTTCAATGCCACCTTGGGGGCTTCTGTTTCGGGGAACATCATCAGCGAGTCAATCGGGATGGCTATATCAGAATTTGCATGCTCGAAATCGGCCAATACGGTAATCGGGTACTGCGACTCCTCTTCCGAGCGGTTCAAGCCACCGATAACCAACGGCACGCCTTGTCCTACAGAGGATGCAAGCGAGATGTGTACCGGTGTAGGACAGACATCAATATTCATATCCTGCATCACCTCAGATCCCGTACCCGGAATCGGGAAGATAGTATATTTTACCGTTTCTCCCTCCGGTGTAATGATAGTCAGCATGGGCTGATAGAGTGTCAGGAAACCACTATTCACCAAATGTGCGAGAACATCATAAGGATGATCGGATGTAGTGAGTGGCACACCTCTTTCATTTTTAACTTTCCACATCTCATTCCGGTTTACTTCCGCGAGCGAATGGACAAACCGGTTGGAGTTGGTACCAAATTCATTCTCGGCGCGTAGAATATCCTTGACTACCTTCTCAACATCAGAGTACTTGTAGCCATAGGTCGTCTCACTCGTAGCAATCGTCGTATCGCCGTAGAGCAACCAGTCGTTATAGCACGATCCGGTTACCTCAATCGGCGCTGTATTATCGAGCAGAAGCGTACCCTTGACGTGAAGCGAGATGTCATATGTGGCATTGGAGCACATGTCCGTCACTTCTTTATCCGGCATTTCATCGCCGTTAAGCGTCAGAATCATACGGTTTCGTACTCTCAGAGAACGAGTCAAGGCGCAACGGCTGGATAGCAGTTCTTCGTACCTGCCGGCCATATGCACCACATACTCGTTTTGAGAAGACATCTTCGCAGAGTGGATTACGTACAGCACAGGGCGGATGGAGTCATCCAGATGCTCGAAGATATATCCTTGGCGGAATACCTCTACCCCCGGATCGGATGCATGATCTTCTAATGTCCGCTCAAACTTGGCAATCAGTTCTTGCAGGTTCGGGAAGATAGAGTCTGATGCCACCGGCATATAATGGCGGTTCGGCAGGTCGATTCGGCCATAAATAGTATCCTTCGTAGACGGCGGTGTAGCCGACTTGGTTACCTCATTATAATATCCGTCTTCCAACTTCAGGAACGTAGAGTCTTTTGCCTTTGTAATCTCCTGAACGGTATAGTACTCGCTACCTGTAGCATAGACGTCATCGGTAAAGCCCTGATAGTCCACACGAAGTACAACATGAGTCAGAGAGTCGCTTTCGTTCTCGTTCTTACACGTCGTGTTCGCCTGATAAACCATCAATGGCGGCTTGGTTGCGAAGATACACATATCATCGATGATAAAGTCATTACCGTCATCATTAGACGCCATGTTATACACCCGTACGCGGAAGTGTGCATATTCCTTATCTTGCTCGATGGGGAAGTATATCTGGTACCACTTGTTGGACTGCGCCAGGTCTCCGGTCAGATAGGAAGTGATATCCTCCCATGCGGAGCCATCCAATGAGCCTTGTACGGAGAAGAGGAAGTTCGGGCAGGATTTACCATTCTCTTTACCCGGGTTACCGACATAGGCGGAGAAATAGAGTTTCTGTCCCTCGCAGAGGTGTGACTCCAGCGAGAGAGCGGCTACCTGTCCGGCGGAGGACATACCATCGCAGAAGATCATATATCCGTTCGCGGCACCGCCGTGCTGCGCCATCTTGTGCCAATAGTTATCATACGGTATCCTGTTAATCAGGTTATACTCACCCATGTTTGCCAAGTTCGTCAGACCGCCTTTGTTATGCGGACGGTTATCCGGCAGCGAAGCAGTCCTTGGATAAGCGAATCCGTAGGAAGCGTCCGCCCATGGCAGCGGGTGCGGATAGACGGTATAGTCCGTTCCGGGTTTGTTGTAGTCGAAGTTCAAACGCTCTAATACTTCGAAGTGCTGCTCTATCTCATCATTGGTGATGATAGCCTTTCCGGCGTTCTCTACCTTCGGACCAAACACATCTTTAGAATGATAAATCACCTTGTATCGGCAGATATTGAACCACCAGTCACCCACCTCCGGTTTAACGGGATCCGGGTCACCCGGTGTGCCGGCATGCATGGATTTTCTACTTTGTGCGCGCAAACAATATATAATGGTATCGGATCCCGACGGGGAAGTGATACTTGTCTTTGCCGGCACTTGGAGAAAATCATTTGCAGCGGTAACGGTATGATCACAGATGGTATAGGTTCCTGTCTTAGGGTTATAGGTGTACCATTGGCATGGGGCATCCCATCCGCCGCACCAGATCATGGTGTCCTTGCGTGCATCATTCCAACCACCGGTCTCCCAGTTGTCATCGCGCATGTAGTAACCCAGAAGCGACTCAGAGTGCTGGCCATTCTTGACATTGTCATAGTTATAGCGCTGCTCGGTAGAGAGCAACAATGGGTTTCCGATAGGCGCACGAACAACATGGTCCTCCAGGTAATCCTCGTTCTCAACAGGGAATGTAGCGCCATTGGGCGACTTGTAATTCTCCATACGTTCAGCCATCTCGGTCCATGGATGGAGCTCGTATATCTCGCGCAGCGAGAGCGTCGGTTCGACGATATTTCGCATCGTATCCAACTTAGCCGTATCCACCTGACCTTTCATGGTAAGCGGCAGGTTGTCGTAATAGACACTGAGGTCCACTGCGTAGGTCTCGATGGCTTTATTCTGAGGCGGATAGAGCATAGGCGCCTTGGAAGGAGGATCTTTACGGGCGTTATAGTCTTGTGAAGGCACATAGAAGACGGTATAGCGGCCCTGCGTCACGAGTTTCTTACCTAAAGCATGGTTGTTCTCATCAATCCAAACCGAGTCACCGAT
>JAFPLG010000026.1 GCA_017402895.1 Paludibacteraceae bacterium | reverse complement strand
TAGCCATATGTCGGTGCGCGAGACCTTCCAGCAACTCGAGGACGGCAAGTGGGCATCGGAGGAGGTGAATACGCATGTGCGATTCGCGATTCGCAAGAAATCGAAGCATAATATCTATGCTCGCCAGACGCGCCGTTTCCAGAACTACGAAGTGGGCGTGACTATCCCCGACAGCCTGTTCTATATGGCCGGCGATCAGGTGACGCTCGAGGGCGCTGAGAAAGTTCCGGACGCTACGTGGAACGAGATGCGTCCTGTGGCCTTGGCCCAGAAGGAACTGCTGGTGCGTAACCTCCAGGACGAACTGATGAGCGTACCTAAGTTCCGTGCACTGGTCAACACCATCGACGACATGATCCAGGAGTTTATCCCCACCAGCCGCGAACGGGACTCGTCGCGTTGGGACTTTGGTCCGATATTTAACACCTTCTCCTACAACGAGCAGGAGGGATGCCGTCTGCGTATCGGTGGTATGACGACGGCTAATCTCAATCCGCACTGGTATACCTATGTCTATGCGGCCTATGGATTCAAGGACCAGCGCTTCAAGGGTGGACTGACTGCCCTCTACTCGTTCAACAAGAAGAAATACTACCCCTACGAGTCGATGCGCCACTATATAGCGTTGCAGTTGAGTTACGACCTCGAGGAACTCGGCCAGACCTACCGCGTGCTGGACCGTGACCATATCTTCATGTCCATTAAGTTCAACTACTCGCCGATGCCGATGCAGTATATCGGCAAGATCCGACTGAAGTATGAGAAGGAGTGGCAAAACCAGTTCTCTATCATCACGTGGTTTGACTTTATGAACAACCAGCCGAACGGTTCGATGGGCGGCGGCAACCCGCAATGGGCAGCACCGAATCCAACCCGCTCACCGCTGACGCTCCGCTACATGAAGCGGCAGGACGACGGCACGTATATCGAGCGGCCGTACTACCACGATGCACAGTGGACCTTCCAGTTGCGCTATTCGCCGGGCGGCAATATCTACAACGACCGTCAGGGTATTGAGTCGCCATTCAACCTATGGAAAGATGCGCCTGTCTTCCGTTTCACCAACGAGATGGGCTATATCCTGGAGGATAAATACTTCTACAACCGTATCCAGCTGTCGGCCGAGAAGCGCATATGGCTGTCTGCCTTCGGCCACCTGGATGTGTCGGGCGATATCGGCTATATAGCCACGAACAGCAAAGTGCCGTTTACCAAACTGTTTATCCCGACCTCCAATACGTCCATCCTGCTCGATCCGAAGGCATACAACCTGATGCAACCGATGGAGTTTCTGATGGACCGCTATGTGTCGCTCCATATGACCTACTACCTGAAGGGTTGGATATTCAACCGTATCCCCGGACTGAACAAACTCAAGTTGCGTGAGATCGTTAGCTTCCATATGCTGGCCGGTTATCTGGGCGACCGAAACAATCCGTTCAAGACCGACGGGCTGTACGACCTGCCTTACTCCTACACCGTTTCCGTGGGCGACGCAGCAGTGCCGGTTCAAGCGCGAACCAACTTCGCGGACGGGAAGTATCCGTACATGCCGTATATGGAAATCACAGCCGGTATAGAGAATATCTTCAAGTTGATCCGTATCGAGTATGTGCGCCGACTGACCCACCTGACCGCTCCCGGCGGACAGAAACTCGGCCCATGGCAACGCAACGGTATACGTATCACACTGCGTGTGGCAATGTAATAAAGGCGAAGGGCTAATGGTTATTGGCTAATGGTAAATGGTAAATTGTAAATGGCTAAATTGTAAATGACCTTATGAATATAATCAAGACTCCCATAGAAGGTCTGCTGGTGCTTGAGCCGCGCGTGTTCTCGGATGCGCGAGGCTATTTCGTGGAGACCTACAACGAGCAGCGTTACCATGAGGCAGGTATCACGGCGCGTTTTGTGCAGGATAACCAGTCGTGCTCCTCGTATGGTGTGGTGCGCGGATTGCATTTCCAGCGCCCGCCGTATTCTCAGGCCAAACTCGTCTGTTGCACCGTCGGACGCGTGCTGGACGTGGCCGTTGACCTGCGCAAGGACAGCCCGACCTACGGACAGTGGTATGCCGTGGAGCTGAGCGAAGAGAACAAACGCCAGTTCTATATCCCGCGGGGCTTTGCCCACGGATTCTCGGTGCTGAGCGAGCAGGCGATCTTTACCTACAAGTGCGACAACCTCTACCACCCCGAGGCAGATGGTGGAATTCTGCTGAGCGATCCGGACCTGAATATCGACTGGCAGATTCCCGAGGAAATGCGTATCCTGAGCGAGAAAGACAAACGCCATCCGCTGCTTCGCGACCTGGATAATCCGTTCTGAAATCGTAAATCGTAAATCGTCAAATCGTAAATCCTAAGATGAATATCTTAATTACCGGTTGCAATGGCCAGTTGGGCAATGAGATGCGTGTGCTGAGTGCGGCGCATCCCGAGCATCAGTATTTCTTCACCGACGTGGAGCAACTGGACATCACGTGTCGCGAGGCGGTGCAGGATTTCGTTCGCGCAAACGAGATAGATTT
>JAFPLG010000025.1 GCA_017402895.1 Paludibacteraceae bacterium | reverse complement strand
TCACATGTCAATACCATATCTACCTCATATCTACCTCATATCTACCTCATATCTATATCATGTCCATATCATGTCCATATCATGTCAAACACGTTAGATATACGATAGATATACGATAGATATACGTTAGATACACGTTAGATTAGGCGAATCTCACCGTAAGAACAGTATAAGCAAAAAAAATCGCCACCTTTTCGGCGACGATTATCGGAATAGGATGCTAATTACCTCGAGGGATCCCAGGAACACCAACGGATAGAGGCGGAGATGGGGCGACCTTGTTCGTCGGTGGAGAGGCTATCGACGCGAAGCTTCATGTAATAGTAGCCGTCGCCATACTCGAAACGATACTTCTCGCTATAACGCAACCACTTGAGCACATAGGCATGGTGGAGGCAGACAGGGATGGCGTTATGGCCGTCGCTGGTGGGCAGGAAGTTCATCTCGCCGAACGAGCGGTCCCCCAGATCGTAGATAAGGTCGTGAATCGTGCCGTTGTAGATATAGAAACGGCCGAGCGTATCGATACGGAGGTCGATATGGTGTCCAGGATTGCTTAGAAAGAACGTGTCACGCGGCTCGGTCAACAAATCAGAGTAGAGACAAAACGACGTGATATCCTCAGTGACCGCCTTGTGCAAGGCCGCCAAGTCAACGCGCCCGCCTCCGGGATAGGTGACGCGGCACGCCTCGGGGAAGGCATCCTGTCCTATACTGGTGACCGTACCGGGAATAACGACCTCTGTGAGCGAAGAGCAGTTGCGAAACGCCCGTTCACCGATAGAAGTGACCGTCTCTGGAATCGTAACACGGGTCAAGAAAGGACATGCGTCGAACGCAGAAGGTCCGATGCCGGTGACGCGGAACTCACGATTCTCGTACTCGACCGAAGAAGGAATAACCGCCTCAGTCAGGTCGGGCGTATAGAGGACGACATCCAGCCGGGCCGTCATGGTTTGCCAGTCGTAGGCATAGACAAAGACATCCACCTCGTCCGAGTGGTCGGACACGACATAGCGATAGACAGCATACCCCACTCCACCTACACAAAGGCCTATACCCAGCACGCAAGCCAAAATAATAAGCACTCGGCGCATACGACGCGAGAGACGCCAGCGACGCGAAGAAGACGTAGCCTCCTCTGCACGCTCGGGGAAATACTGGAGTAATGCTCTGCCCAAGCGTTCAAACCCCTCTGCATAGCGCGACATGCGGGTACAATCGACATAGTCGAGTATCTCGAGATCGAACTGCAGCACCTCGTTATAGTCAGCACCATCAACACGTATCGGGATAATGGGCTTGCCGTTGTGGATAGCGTAGTTGATCTCGCGCGTGGTCCACGTGGACTCGTTAGAATGGCGCGACGAAACGAAGAGCACGACGCGCGAGGCCTTTATAGCCTTAACGATATTCTTCTTGAACACATCCCCGCTCTCGATGCCGGTGGTATCAATCCAATAGGAATAGCCCAGCGCATCGAGTTGGGCCGTCAGACGCTCAACGAACACCTCGTCGTGGCGAGAATAGCTGATGAAGACATCGTAGGACATGGTGTACTATGATTTGGATGGGTCGCACGTAAGGTCAACGCGAAGCTTTTTGAATGTCTTGGTATCCACCTCAGAGAGCATAACCGTAGAATGGACCTGACAACCGGCCAACTGAGGCAGCGTGGCAAGTGCTCGTTCACATCGCTCATCATGCAAAGATAGCACAGAGAGGGCTACAAGAACTTCATCGGTATGAAGACGTGGATTATGGCCGTGTAGGTAGGATATCTTTGTATGCTGAACCGGCTGGATCATCTCATCGGGAATAAGTCGCGCCTCGTGTTCTATACCTGCCAAGTACTTAACCACATTAAGTAACAGCGCAGCAGAGGACCCCAATAGGGGTGAGGCTTCGGCCGTGATAATCGTACCATCATGCAGTTCGATAGCCGCCGAAGCATTTCCTAAGGATTGTTCTTTGCGTTCGCGTGCAGCCACTGTTGTGCGACGATAGGCTGTATTGATACCTACTTGCTTCTGAAGCATCGCCAGTTTTTGCACCTCTGCATCATTACAATCTCCCTTTGCCAAACGATTGAGAGCCGCAAAATAGCGGCGTATGATTTCCTGCTTGCTCGCCTCACAGCACACGGCATCATCCGAGATACAGAAACCTACCTGGTTAACGCCCATATCGGTAGGCGACTTATAGGGATTCTGGCCATAGATAGATGTGAATATCGCATCCAGCACGGGATAGATCTCAACATCTCGATTGTAGTTGATAGCCGTCTGGTTGTATGCTTCCAAATGGAAGGGATCAATCATGTTGATATCGTTGAGATCGGCCGTAGCCGCTTCATAAGCCACATTGACCGGGTGGCGAAGTGGCAAATTCCAAACCGGGAAGGTTTCGAACTTAGCATATCCCGCGTCGCGTCCACGCGCGTGCTCATTATATAATTGGCTTAGACAGACGGCCATCTTCCCGCTTCCGGGTCCGGGAGCTGTCACGATAACCAACTCACGAGAGGTCTCGACGTAGTCGTTTCGACCAAATCCATCATCAGAAGCGATAAGCTCTACATTATGCGGATAACCCTCGATGATATAGTGATAGTAGACCTTGATACCCTGGCGCTCCAGTCTGCGACGATAAGCATCGGCTGACCGCTGACCGGAATAGTGGGTAATCACAACCGACGAGACAAGGAAGCCGCGCGACATAAACTCATCGCGCAGACGCAGCACGTCTTCGTCGTAGGTAATACCCAGGTCCTGGCGCACCTTGTTCTTCTCGATATCAAAAGCCGAGATAACGATCACTATCTCCAGCGTATCGCGCAACTGGGTGAGCATAGCCAGTTTGCTGTCGGGACGGAAGCCCGGCAACACACGGCTGGCATGCATATCGTCAAACAACTTACCACCGAACTCCAGATACAGTTTGTTACCGAACTTAGCTATTCGCTGGCGGATATGCTCCGATTGGATACGGATGTATTTCTCATTATCGAATCCGATGGCAAGAGACATATGATTTACGATTTACGATTAACTTTAGCCATTAGCCCTTAGCCGTTAGCCTTTTATTCAAAGGCGCCCATTTGGAGCATGGCGACCTCTTTTGGAGTGAGGAAGCGGTACTTACCGCGTGCCACGTTCTTCTTGGTCAGTCCGGCAAAGCTGACGCGATCGAGCGTTACGACCTTGTAGCCCACCTTCTCGAACATACGGCGTACGACACGATTCTGCCCCGAGTGGATCTCAAGGCCGATATGACGACGGTCTTCTTTCGGGAACTCAAGCGCATCGGGAACAATACGTTCGCCATCGAGCGTAACACCATTGCGCAAGATTGCCTCGTCTACCTCTGTCAGTTCATGATCGAGCGTAGCAGCGTATATTTTCTTCTTACCAAACTTAGGATGGGTCAGTTTTGCTGCCAGGTCGCCATCATTGGTGAGCAGCAGTACACCGGTCGTATTACGGTCGAGTCGTCCAACGGGATAGATACGCTCTGCACAAGCATTGCGCACGATATCTATGACCGTACGACGCTCTTGGGGATCATCAGTCGTAGTAACCGTATTCTTCGGTTTGTTGAGCAGGATATATATCTTGCGTTCACGGCGAACCGGCTGATTATGGAACATAACGTGGTCGGTTGGCAGGACTTTTGTTCCCAACGACGAAACGACCTCTCCATTGACTGTAATCACTCCAGCCTGGATAAAATCATCAGCCTCTCGACGCGAGCAAATACCGGCATTCGCGAGATACTTGTTAAGGCGAATAGGTTTCGTAGGATCTTCGATACGCTCGTGGAATTTCTGACGTTTGTTTTCGCCAAACGCAGCAGTTGGAGCATTTCGGCGCGGGCGCATCACGCGTTCAGCACCGTAGTGTGGACGTTCACCCGTCTGTTGGCGTTCTCCCGTTTGGAATCTGGGACGACGGCCGAATTGGGGACGTTCACCATTTTGCGAGCGCTCACCGGCTTGGAAGCGCGGTCGACGCTGTTCGTCGCCTTCTCCGGCATTGCGCACGAAGCGCGGGCGTGAGTGCCCGGTCTCCCGACCGGATTGACCCTGCGGATTGCGACGGTAATTAGAAGTTTCGAACATAGTTGTTAGGTAATAAATCTGAAATAAAAAGCGCACATAGGCTGTCAGTCCCTCAGGAACCGGAGCCTATGCGCATTGGTTTAGCGGTCGATAAAAGAACGACCATAGTAGGTTTAAGCCTCCTGAGCCTGCTCAATAGCCAATTTGCCACGATAGTAACCGCAGCTCGGGCATACGGTGTGGTAGATGTAGTGTGCGCCACAGTTCGGGCAGATAGCCAGTGTAGGCATCTTAGCTTTGTCATGTGTACGACGTTTCGCTTGACGAGTGTGCGATTGTCTTCTTTTAGGATGTGCCATAATTATTTAACAATTTTACAATTTACAATTTAACAATTTTTGCGATTTATTGCTTTTCGGGTTCTTCCGGAGCCGCACTACAAAGGTGGTTTTGGAGAAGTACCTGCATTTGCGGGTTGCACTCACCTTCCGGGTGACTATGCGTCAGCGGTAGATTTACAATAATCAGTTCATATGCCAACCACCGAAGGTCTAATTCACGTGCACCCGGCTCGACATCCATCAGTTCGCAGGCACTGACCGAGACGGTCATAGGCTCGAGGCAGCGGTCGCAAGCGACTTGGACACTACCCTCGACAGCCACACGAAGATCGAAATCCGTCTGACGCAACGTGAGTTCAGCGCGAACCTCCACATCTCCTCCGAGCAACTCGGTAGCCTCTTGCGAAGAGAGGTATTCCGCATCCAATCGGAAGGCAGATTCGTACTGACCAACTGCCAGTTGATCAAGCACTACCAAGGTAGAATTCAGCGTTTTTACCATACGTGTCGACAAAATCGGCTGCAAAATTACTACTTTTTTTTGACATACACAAAAAAATTTGTAAATTTTTATGAAAATATTTTTCGGAGTCGGTGGACAAGAGCTGTTTTTTGTGATTTTTTATTAAAAAAAATCCAAGGGCGTTGCATATATCAGAAAAAAGTACTACCTTTGCGCTTGGATTATGTGCGCATCCAAACCAAACTATAAGACTAATAATAAAAAATATATAAAGATTATGGCAACAACACATCAATTCGGCGCGTTATACAACTCGCTAACCGCCGGCAGTAAGATTATCGGTACCGTTGTGGCGGACTCGGATTTCCGCATAGATGGCGTTATCGAAGGAGACATCCAGTGTAAAGGTAAAATCGTGATTGGCGAGAAGGGTGCCGTACAGGGCGACGTGACCTGTCAGAATGCCGACATACTGGGTTGCGTAGAAGGCAAGATGAAGATCGAGAATACCCTATCGCTTCGCGCTACGGGTAGTATCAAGGGCGACGTACAGACCAAGATATTGATCGTAGAGCCCAAGGCACAGTTTAACGGTAGTTGCTCGATGAAGCAGGAAGAGGTGCCGGCAAGCACTCCAAAATCTGCCACCCCAAAAGAGGAGCCCCAGAAACCGGCCCCTAAGACTGTAGCCGAGAAGAAGAAGGAAGAGGCAAAAGCAGAAGTGCCTGCGAGCATGCCCGACAAACCTGCGGAACCCAAGAAGTCACTGTTCAGCTTTGGACAAAAGAAGGATGAGGCTCCGAAAGCAGAGCCCAAGAAGGAAGCTCCGAAGCCTGCTGCCGTGAAGGCCGAAGAACCTGTGCTGGCCGTCAACGAGAGTTCGATAGGCAATGGACAGGAAGATAATATCATTACGTTTGTAGAAGACGAGATCGTTGAAGTTTGATTTGACATTTGATATTTATGCGGATTAAGCCATTTAAGGGTATTCGACCGCCTAAGGATTTGGTCGAAAAGGTAAGTAGCCGTCCGTACGACGTGCTGAACTCGGAAGAGGCACGCCGCGAGGCTACGGGTAACGAGATGTCGCTCTACCATATTATCAAGCCGGAAATCAACTTCCCGGAGGGCACAGACGAGCACGACGAACGGGTATATCCCAGCGCCGCCGAGCACTTCCGTATGTTTCGCGAAAAAGGCTGGCTCAAGCAAGACCAGGACGAGAAGTACTATGTATATGCACAGACAATTCTAAGCAGTCAGCATTCAGCTATCAGCAGCGAGCAGGACAAGACCCAGTATGGACTGGTCGTGGCCGCATGGGTAGACGACTATATGGAAGGCCGCATCAAGAAGCACGAACTCACGCGTCGCGACAAAGAAGAGGACCGCATGAAGCACGTACGCGTGAACAATGCCAATATAGAGCCTGTATTCTTTGCCTACCCTCACCGTGATGACCTGGATGAGATTATCCGAGAGGTGACAGCCGGCGAACCGGAGTACGACTTCGTGGCTGGACCGGAAGGATTCAAGCACACGTTCTGGGTGATCAACGATCGCGAGACCATCGACCGCATTACCCGCATCTTCGGTGAGATACCGGCTATGTATATTGCCGACGGACACCATCGTAGTGCGGCTGCAGCGTTGGTGGGCGACGAGAAACGTCGTCAGAATCCCAACCACACCGGCAAGGAAGAGTACAACTACTTCCTGGCGGTTTGCTTCCCGGACAACCAACTCAATATCATCGACTACAACCGCGTAGTGAAGGACCTGAACGGACTGACATCATCCGAGTTCTTGAAAGCCCTTGAGGAAGACTTCATCGTTGAGAAACAAGGCACAGAGATATACAAGCCCCAAAAGTTGCACAACTTCTCGTTGTATCTGGACGGGGAGTGGTACTCACTGACAGCCAAGCAGGGTCGATACGACGACAACGACCCGATCGGTGTGTTGGACGTGACGATATCGAGCAACCTGATATTGGACAAACTGCTGGGCATTAAGGACCTGCGTTCGGACAAGCGTATCGACTTCGTAGGCGGTATTCGCGGATTGGGTGAGTTGAAGCGACGAGTAGACAGCGGCGAGATGAAGATGGCCCTGGCCCTCTACCCCGTTACGATGCAACAAATCATCGACATCGCCGACTCGGGCAACATCATGCCGCCTAAGACGACGTGGTTTGAACCGAAGTTGCGTTCGGGATTGGTAATTCATGAATTGGTGTAACTAGACGACTAGATGACTAGACGACTAGCATATATCATATTGACGCTAGTTCTGGGACTAACGAGTTGTAGTATCCAGAAGCGGGTGGCACGTGCGGATAAGAAATTCGCCATCGGTGAGTATTACACCGCAGCGGACATCTACAAGCAGTGTTATCCGCGACTGAATAGCAAAAAAGACCGCGAACTGAAGGCTCATGTAGCGTTCCGTCAGGGCGAGTGTTACCGCGTGCTGAACAGTCCGCGTGCCGCCTCAGCTTACCAGAATGCCATCAAACTGAAATACCAGGACTCGATAGCCTATCTGCACGGTGCTCAAGCACTGCATTATCAGGCTAAGTATAAAGAGGCGCAGAAGCTCTACGAACAGTATCTGCAGACCTACCCGGACGACTATGTGGCGCGGGCGGGGTATGCCGCCTGCCGACGCATGGAGGAGATGAAGAAACAGCCTGGTCGGTACAAGGTGACGCTGAGCAAGGAGTTCAACTACCGCAACAGCAGCAATTTCGCCCCACAGTTTATGGGCAATGATGCCAGCGTGCTGTTCTTCACGAGCAACCGCCAGCAGACCAAGGGCAAGAAAAAGCAAAAACGCGCCAGTAACATCACGGGGCAACAACTATTCCAACTGTTCCAGAGCCGCAAGAACGCTGCCGGGCAATGGGAAGACATCAAGCAGCCCGAAGGACTCTATACAGCCGAGAGCGAACAGGAGACCACCGAATCCAACGACTCGACACAGCAGAGCAACAAGGGCGGTACGGCCGAGATGGGTGTATGCTGCTTCACGGCCGACGGCAAGACGATGTATTTCACCTACTCAAAGGCCATGGCCGGCAAGGATCAGGGTACGAAGATCATGGTGTCACAACGTGCAAGCGGTGAGTGGAGCGACCCGCAAGAGGTGCGTCTGTTCCCGGACAGCACGATCTCCGTTGCCCACCCTACGCTGTGTCCTACAGGCGACACCCTCTATTTCGTGAGCGATGCCCCGGGCGGACAAGGCGGCAAGGACATATGGATGGCAGAGTTGGACGGTCAGAACTGGGTGGGAGCCCAGAACATGGGACCGCAGATCAACACCTCGGCAGATGAGATGTTTCCCACGGTGCATCCGGACGGCAGCCTCTATTTCTCGTCGAACGGCCATCCTGGATACGGCGGACTGGACATCTTTCATGCCACCCGTGACACCAGCGTCCATGATTCCACAAAATGGATACTTAGCAACATGGCCGAACCCATCAACTCGGCCGGAGACGATATATGCATGACCTTTGAGGGAGCCAGCCAGAACGGCTATATGAGCAGCAACCGCGGAGACAGGAAAGGCATCGATCACATCTATCGTTTCGAATTGCCGGAACTGGTGTACCTGCTGGAAGGAAGCATCACCGACAACTTGGGCGAACAGCTATCTGATGCGGCGCTGCGTATCGTAGGCAACGACGGCACGAACACCAAGGTGCAGGTTCGCCGTGACGGCACGTTCAAGGTGCAACTCAAACGCGATGTACGCTATGCTATGCTTGCCACCTGTCGCGGCTACCTGAACCAACGCCAGACGCTCTCAACCGAGGGGCTGCGCGACAGCAAAACCTTTGAGGAGCATTTCCAACTGGCCAGCATCAGCCGCCCCGTGGGTGTAGAGAACATATTCTATGAGTTCGGCAAGTGGGACCTGACGCCCGAGTCGGAGAAAGGACTGCAAGCACTGGTAAAACTGCTGAACGACAATCCGAATATCACCATAGAGTTATCGGCACACACGGATATGCAGGGCGAGGATGCATTCAACCAAACGCTGTCGGAGAAGCGTGCACAGTCGGTGTGCGACTACCTGGTACAACACGGTATTGCCCGCGACCGACTGACACCAAAAGGTTATGGCGAAGGTCAACCCGTAGTGGCCGACAAACTGGTGAGCGATAGATATAGTTTTATTCCCAAAGGCCAGACGCTGGACGAAGCGTTTATCATGACACTCACCGAATCGCAACGCGAGATATGCAACCAGATAAACCGTCGTACAGAGTTTAAAGTACTGAAGACAACGTACGGAATGTACTAAACCGAATTGAAAATTGATAATTTATGCAACAATATTTAGATTTATGTAAGCGGGTGATGACAGAAGGCACCCTGAAGCAAGACCGAACCGGAACAGGTACAAAGTCGGTTTTCGGTCATCAGATGCGTTTCAACCTGGAAGATGGCTTTCCGCTGTTGACCACCAAGAAGCTGCACCTCAAGTCCATCATCTATGAACTGCTCTGGTTTCTCAAGGGCGACACCAACGTGCGGTACCTGCAAGAACACGGTGTGCGTATCTGGAACGAGTGGGCCGACGAGAATGGCGAACTCGGACCTGTTTATGGTCATCAATGGCGCTCGTGGCCGGACTACGAGGGGGGCACGATCGACCAGATCAGTATGGTCATCGACCAGATCAAGCACAACCCCGACAGCCGACGCATGATTGTCAGTGCATGGAATGTGGCGGAAGTGAACAAGATGGCCCTGCCGCCTTGCCACTCGCTCTTCCAGTTCTACGTGGCAGACGGACGCTTGTCGCTTCAGCTCTACCAACGCTCGGCCGACATATTCCTGGGTGTGCCATTCAACATCGCCAGCTATGCCCTTCTGTTGCAGATGATGGCTCAGGTAACGGGTCTACGTGCAGGCGATTTCATCCATACGCTGGGCGATGCGCATATCTATACGAACCACTTCGAACAGGTGGAACTGCAGTTGACGCGCGAACCGCGACCGCTGCCGAGGGTGATACTAAACCCTGATGTAAAAGACCTGTTCGGTTTCCAATACGAAGATTTCCAATTAGAGGGATATGACCCGCATCCCCATATTGCGGGCGTTGTTGCCGTATGATATCTATTATTGTAGCTATAGCAGAGAATTATGCCATTGGCAAGAAAGGGGATTTATTGTGTCACATGCCCGAGGACCTGAAGCACTTCAAGCAGATCACGGGTGGGCACACCGTGATGATGGGTGAGCGAACATTCCTGTCGCTACCGAAGCATCCCCTACCCAACCGCCGAAATATCGTGCTGACCGACCAACCGGGTAAACAGTTTGAAGGCGCAGAGGCCGTCTATTCGTTGGACGAGATGATAGCGGCCGTGGATTCGCAGGAAGAAGCCTTTGTGATTGGTGGCGGCATGGTGTATCGCCAGATGATGCCACGCGCCGACAAACTCTATATCACACATATCCATCATAGTTGGGAAGATGCAGATACGTTCTTTCCCGAGATAGACCCGGCCATCTGGCGACAAACAGCCGCAGAACGCCATCCTGCGGACGAAAAGAACCCGTATGACTATACCTTTGCAGAATATGAACGGTGCTGATTCTTTCTCTCATATTATTGCTCCATTACTATCGCTCACGGAACGCCAGGTAGCGGCTACGATTAGTCTGCTCGACGAGAAGGCGACAATTCCCTTTATCGCGCGTTATCGCAAGGAGAAAACGGGTTCGTTGGACGAGGTGCAGATAGCTGCTATTGACACGGAATACAAGCGACTGATGGACCTAGCGGACCGCAAAGAAACCATCTATGCACGGCTGGACGAGTTGGACAACCATGACCCGGAACTACGCAAACGTATTGCCGACTGCTGGAACAGCACCGAACTGGAGGACATCTACCTGCCCTATAAGCCGCACCGCAAGACGCGAGCGGATATCGCAATAGAGAAAGGCCTATTACCATTGGCGGAAGAACTACTGCGTCAGCATCCCGGCAAACTGACGGCAAAGGAAGAGGACCTGCAGGGCGCCAGGGATATCATCGCCCAACGCATCGCTGAAGACGAGCGATGCCGTAATGCGATTCGTCGTGAGTTCAGCTACTCGGCCATCATCTCGACCAAGCCTGTCAAGGACAAGCAAGACACGCCGGAGGCGCAGAACTACAAGGATTATTTCCAGGTTCGGGAACCGCTTCGTCGCATCAGTTCCCACCGCCTGCTGGCTATTCGCCGTGCGGAGTCCGAAGGGTTTATCCGCGTGGATATCTCGCCCGACCAAGAGAAAGCGCTCGATAAGTTGGCGTATATCTATCTCCGAGCACAGAACGATGCCTCGTACCAGGTGGAACTGGCCATGGAGGACGGCTACAAGCGTCTGCTGAAACCCGCTATCGAGACCGAGTTTGCGGCGCTGAGCAAGGAGAAAGCCGACACCGAAGCAATACGTGTCTTTGCCGATAACCTGCGTCAACTGCTACTAGAAGCTCCATTGGGTCAGAAACGTGTGTTGGCCCTGGATCCGGGATTCAGAACAGGTTGCAAAGCTGTGGTGCTCACCCCGCAAGGAGACTTGGTTCACCACGACGTCGTTTACCTGCACAACCAGCAGTCGATCGAGACGCTACGCGCACTAATCACAAAATACCGCATCGAGGCCATCGCCATCGGTAACGGCACAGCCAGCCGGGAGACCGAGCAGATGGTCAGTGTAGCTCTACAGGTCGAAGGACAAAAGACCGCTTCGCTCAAAGACAAAAGACTGCCACAGGTATTTGTGGTCAGCGAGAACGGCGCATCGGTGTATAGCGCCAGCAAACTGGCCCGTGAGGAGTTTCCCAATGAGGACGTTACGGTGCGCGGGGCAGTAAGCATCGGTCGCCGACTGATGGACCCG
>JAFPLG010000024.1 GCA_017402895.1 Paludibacteraceae bacterium | reverse complement strand
TACTAGCAGTCCGTACGACTCTTTGCAAATCGTTCCCGGGTCATAAGGAGTACCCGAACCGCAGTTGCTACCCGGACCGATATAGAGCTGATCCTGTCCGTACTTGAGCTTGATATAGAAGTCATAGCATCCGGTTTTGGCCGTCTCATAATAGCCGGCCGTTGTATTGCGCGTAAACGTACCGGGGCAAGAAGTAGCCACATATGGATCCAAATCTACGGTCCACGTGTCACCCGTCGACTGGTTGCAGAGCACGAAATGGTCACCGGCGGCCAATTGCACATGCGCCAAGTACTCCTCGTAGCCTCCACCATTCGAGTCCTGACCTTTGTATGTGGCCTCGAACAGGGTCGTACCGTTCACTAAGACACCATAACTCTGGGCCAGAAGACTCACAGCCCAAAAAAGCATCAATAGAAGCGTAAAAGATTTTCTATTCATTGTATTAGATTTTTTATTTTGCGTTATCAAAATTGCCTGCAAAGATACTACTTTTTTTTCATTTACGCAAGCGCGCGCACGATTTTTTTTAATTTTTCTGTATGTTTTTGATGATTACCTTGCCATTTCGGACACAAAAGGCGACATTCCAACCGGCATAATCCAACTTGTACTCCCGTTCCGGATCGTGTTGATATCCGGGCCTGGGGTCTTGGCTCAGAATATAAGTCAGTTCATCATATAGTGATCGTATGTTTGTCATATGTTTGTCGTATGTTTGTCGTGAGATAACCTCACTCCAATCCACTTCCAGCAGATGGTCTTTTGTCTCCTCTGCAAACCCATCCACAGCCTCCGGATGGCAGTCACTATATCGAAGATAAGGCTTGATATCGTAGATCGGCGTGCCGTCCAGCAAGTCAGCGCCGCTCACCAACAACTCCAAGGTCTTGTTTCCCGGCTCTTGATTCCTGATTCCAAGCAACTTAACACTGCTCATCCCTATAGGATTAGGTCGGAATGGGCTACGCGTGGCGAACACCCCCATCCGCCGATTGCCTCCCAGGCGCGGCGGCCGCACCGTCGGACTCCAATTTATTGGAGTTTCCGTCGAGACTTCGCGATCTCGAAATTTCGCTATCTCGGAAAACCCCCACAGCAGCCACAAGTGGCTATACCCCTCGATGCCACGGAGGGCCTCCTGCACGGCGTATTCGGGTTCGAAGACGATACGTGTCAGAATAGGACTATCTTCCCTACTCTGGCGCGGAATACCGAACTTATCCGTATGCCCGTTTCGAGCGTATGCAATCACTTTTAGGTTCATGATTTTGCTAAAATTTGGTGCAAAGATACGAAATTTCAGCAGAAAATGCAAGTTTTTTCAAGAAAAATCCAAAAAAATTTGGTCATGTCAAAAAAAAGCAGTACTTTTGTCGTCGCTTTTGATGTGAGGACTCGAAAATCTTTGAATTTTTGAATCAATGCATCTTGAAGGTCGCGCTCCGCGCGAGGTGCCATAGCTCAGTTGGTAGAGCAAAGGACTGAAAATCCTTGTGTCCCCGGTTCGATTCCTGGTGGCACCACGAAAAAAAAGAGACTCTTTCGGGTCTCTTTTTTTGTGCAGTCTATGGAGATATCTTTTACTCATTGCCAATCAAATGCACATCGCACTGCGGGAACGGAATCGAGATACCCTCTTCGTTGAGTGCCGTGTAGATAACCTCCTTCGCACGGTCGATATAACCTCCGCGTTCTGCCACCAGCACAAACTGCTTCACGGCGATATCCACCGAGCTCTCACTCATATTGTCCACTGCCACGTAGATGCCTCTGTCGGGCTCGACAATCTCGCGACCGTATTTATCCTGGGTACGCAGTTTCTGCATTGCCTTCACCAGCACTTCACGAACGTGCGGGATATCCGTTCCATACGCCACGCCAACCAGAATCTTCGTGAATTCATACGAATTATTTCTCGTCAGGTTGTTAAAGTTCTTGCCAAAGAGCGAAGCATTCAAAAACGACATCTCGGTTCCCTGAAGCGTCTCAACCTGGACGCACTGGTAGTTGATGGCCGTCACCTTGCCACGCACACCATCACATTCAATCCAATCACCCACACGCACACGGCCACCCATCAGTTGGATACCATAGATGAAGTTGTTAATAATATCCTTTAGGGCAATACCAATACCGGCAGAGAGACCTCCGGCAATCAGTCCTAACGAACCCGTAGGTATATCCCACACATTGACCACCACTACGGCATATATCATCCATATTGCAACGGTGATGAGGCTGTTTCCGAGCGAGAGGTTGATTTCGTTGGCGGGCACATGGGTGCAGTTGTGCTTGCGCATATACGCCCCATAGCGTGCCTGCTTCCAAACGGTATGTAGCACCTCGTTCAGATACCGCAGCATGAAGAATAATATCATTAGATTGATAATACTGATTAGCGAGATACTGAAAGTAGAAGCTTCTGTTGCTTGGTCCGCTATCTGGAAAAACGGTTCCTTGTAATACTTCGTATAGAGGTCGGTCAGATCCACTATGTCCAACGACATCCGCGTACATATAGGCAGCGAGACCAATATCATCACAGGTATTCCCACTTGCTTGACCAGTTTATGCAACTCCTTGACCACCTTGTTCTTCTTATTGCGCTCTTTATACTCCTCCATCAAGTCACGAATACATAGTATCGTCAGCAACGCTGCCAGCATGAAATACCATAGCACCAGAACCACCAAGGCGGCGAAGATATAGCCGCAGAACGACACCAGTAGCGTCAGCACATACACGCTCAACGACACCCAACCCAATATAGCATCCACGCGAGGCGACTTGCCGGATTCACGCAAACAGACTATCAACTGACCTATCACTACCACCAGCAACAGCGGAGGAAGCACCACGTTTAGCACAATATCCGGCATGAAGGTGTTGCGAAAGAGGATAACCAGCATCGACAAGATAAATCCGGGCACATACAGACGCACACCATGACGTATCTGCTCCGAATCCACACGTAGCAACAATGAACCGGAAATAGCCATCATCAGCCATAGATAGGTCTTGAACGTCCGCATACCCGATTGAACATAAGCACTCCCGTCCCAAAAATACCCCGACAAAATGAAATACAGCACCGTTCCCACCAACACTGCGAAGAGCGGGAGCGAGCGAACCGATACCAGATTCCTTACCTTAGTGAACCTATATACAAGGCGGAAGATAAGGTATATCAGCGTCCATACGATCAGCAGTGCAATGAGTTGCGTTGCACTGGACAACACAGCAAAGGCTTTCTCAGCCCGGCCGATGACAGCATTGCAGAACAACTCATCGTTCTCTCGAGCCCGCTTAAACTCCCGGAACCCGTACTGGTTGCGAAGCGACCGGCGCATAAGTTTCCAGTAGAGCGAGAACTTCTTAAGGACCGTCATATAGGGCACTTGTCCGTCGGAGAAGACATACTTATCGAGTTCTCCATAGCGCGCCTCGGCGTAGTCATAAGCCTCTTTGGTGCGCAAATAGGCCTCCATATAATGCGTGCTGTCACTCATGATCGAGTCGCGTCGATCGGCATAGAGCTTTAGCAACTCCGACGCATACAATATACACGAATCCCTATACTGCTCTCCCGTCACATCCAGCACAAACGGCGCCGATGCACTATCCTTGATCGCTATTGTGATGATTTCCTTCTCCAACGTCGAGGAGGTCTCTTCCAGATGCTGATCCAGCGAGTCGTTGCGATAGAGCAGACTATCCGGCACTATCTCCACCTCTATCTCCTTCATCTGAGGCGGCAGGCGGCGCAGCGCTTCTATCAATCGTGCATACCTATCTATCTCAAAGTTCAGCCCGCCTATCACCTGGTCGTACGGCCGACGGCTCTGGTTAAAGTCGTTGTAGCTGGACGTCACTTGCTTCAGTGCAAAGGCCATGTCGAACGTACGACGCTGTTCTTGAGTATAGAGCATGATGGCCAATTCGTTGGAGCTGGTGATAACATCAATCATCTGCTGATGTTGCCGTTCGTAATCCGCCCGGTAGAACTTCTGGGCCTCTGCCCTCTGGACACGTGTAGCCTGGAGTTCCACTTGTAGTTCATCCAGCGTATTGGTCAGCGAGTGCTCTATCTCTTCTGCCTGCAGTGACAGCGAACACATGCACATCACCGCCACAAACATGAATCCTAGTTGCTTCATTATAAATTATCTCCTTTCTCTTTTTCAACTTTCACTTTTCAAAAAGCCGCAGCAGGGCCATCTTCTTTCGTCCCGTTTCGCCGCTGTAGGGATGAAGGCGCAGCGGGAGATTGAAATGTGTATATCCTCTGAGCACCGTCTGCGGATGCGTGAACTCTCGGAAGCCCCACTCTCCGTGATAAGCACCCATGCCGGAATGGCCCGTACCGTTGAACGGCACGCCCTTGACCATCATATGGATACAAACCTCATTGATACATCCACCACCATACTGTTGGGTCTGCATCACACGATTTGCCCATCGCATATCCCTGGTAAACAGATACATCGCAAGCGGATGTTCCCGCTCTGCAATCACGTCCATCAGCACATCTACCTCCTTATCCTTGTACGGAACAATAGGCAGCAGTGGACAGAACAACTCATGTTGAACAATCTGTTCGTTGATATCCACAGGATAAATCAGCGTGGGTTGGTATTTTTGCGTATCCGGATTGCCCACACCGCCAAACACAATGCGATCTCGGTATTCATCGGCCAATCGCGCGCACTTGTCATAAGCCGCCCGTGTGATTAGTTTCGGATACTCAGGATTGGTCTCTGCATGATCCCCTATCTGCGTCACAAACGCACGTTTCAGTTCTTCCAAGAACGGTTCTATCACCTCTTCGGCCACTGCTATCTGGTTAATATTGATGCATATCTGTCCGGCATTGGTAAGTTTGAAGAACGCTATCTTGCGTGCAGCATCCCTGAGGTCGGCATCCTTGCGCACCACACACCAGTTACCCGTCTCTCCTCCCAGTTCCAGCGCCACCGGCGTCAGGTTCTTGGCCGCTTCAGCCAGCACGTGCTTGCCTACGGATGGCGAACCGGTATAGAAAATCTTATCAAATCGCTGCGCCAGACACATATCAGCAACGTCATGTCCTCCGTCAATCAGTGTCACATATTCCGGTGGGAAGACTTCTGCAAAAAATCGCTTCAGCGCTGCCGTACTGGCAGAAGACTTCGAACTGGACTTGATAATCACCGTATTTCCACCACACATAGCAGCCGCCACAACGCCAATTGTCAGCAGTATTGGAAAATTGAACGGACTGATTACCAACGATACACCATAAGGCATTTTATAGACCTTCGTCACCAGACTTGGGAAACACATCAATCCGCTATAATGCCACTCCGGACGTGACCAACGACGCAGACCTGACAGCATCTCATTGATCTCCACAATAATCGGCCCAATATCACACAGATAGGCTTCTACCGGACTGCGTCCAAGGTCTGTTACCAGCGCATCGACCAACTCTTTCTCATGAGCTATGACAGCGGCCTTGAGTCGTTTGAGTTGTTGAATGCGCCATTTAATTGGCAGGGTTGTTCCGGTACGGAAGAACCGACGCTGAGAAGCGACAATCTCGCGTATCGACTCCTCGGTAAATGTCTCAGGCAATGTTCGGTCTGTCACCATATCCAGCACTTGTTTTATCTGTTTGTTATTCAGCGTTACAGGGGATGAGTAGTTGATTGAATCAGTCGCCACCAGCGGTATCAACTCCTCGTGGTCGCATGCCCTCACGGGCGAGGCCATACGATCCATCTCACATGTCTTCATCAGTTTGCGCACTGCCTCCAGAAATCGCTCTGCCGCCTCAGCATCCGTCGCCCGATCTGCGGTTAATCCGCAATAACGAGCCATTCGGGCATATTTATCTTCGCAGACCTCTTTTTGGAATTCCAGCACGGGCATGAGCATCATGGATATAGCCTGACCGTGCGGCAAGTGGTAGCGAGCACCTATACTATGAGCAAAGGCATGCACATACCCCGCCAACTGTGTGTTGATAGCATTTCCTCCATACATCGCAGCACGGCACATAGCCAATCGGGCTTCTATATTCTCGGGATCACGCAGCACGACGGGCAGGTTCTCCAATATCAGCCGAACACCATCGAGCGACATCTTCAGATCCCGCTCCCGTTCCCTCACATCTCCCAACACGCCCTCTATACAATGGCTGAGCGCATCCATGCCACAGGCGGCAGTCACGCTCTTAGGGGCATGTATCGTCAGTTCGCTATCCAACACAACATGGGTCACGTTGAGTCCAATCAGCACCGACGAACTCTTCACACCATGGGCATTCATCACCACCGCTCCGACGGTTCGTTCCGCACCTGTTCCGGCTGTCGAGGGCACCATGATGAGCGGTAAGGTCTTTCCCGGTACCGGCAGAAATTTCCGAAGCAATGCACCCACACGCAAATGAGGCATCTTTACACCCGCAGCAATCATCTTGCACGAGTCCATCACCGAACCACCACCCAGTGCTATAATACACTCAGCCTTGTTCTCCAAAGCCTTGCGGCGACCGGCCTCAATAATAGCCACCGTTGGTTCAGAATTGATATCCGAGAAGAGCATACAGCCTACGCCGGCTTGCTTGAGCGAATCCATAATAGTCTCAGCAAACCCCAAACGACGAAGCGTCTGATCCGTCACCAGCAATACCTGTTTATACCCCAACGAACGACACACACCACCAATATACTGGCGCGAGTTATGCCCTTCGACCACTTCCGGTTCCGGCAACGGCACGGCATGTATCACCTGCCCCGGAAGGCGATGAATCATCTTGCGAAATCGATATGTCTCCATTCTCTGAATTTTTATGTTTCGGTTACTGACCGGCTGCTTGGACGCCACCACCGCCTCCAAGACGGTTCAGCTCGTCCATGTCGCCTACACGTCGGTTCTTGTGCTGCTGGTACTGACCAAACATCCACGTGAGCGAGAACATGACGCGCTGCTGACGAACGGTATTGCGATACCAACTCGTATAGCCGTCAGCCAGCCCCAAATCGGTATTTTCGAACGATAGCGAACGAGCCAGGTCCTGGACATTGAGATTGAAGATGAGTCCCTTTTTCATATACATCTTGCGGATACCAAAACTCAGGAAATAGGTGCTTCCAGACCGGTTGTAGCCGGTTTGCATCGGTGACGACCAGTTGCCGTCCAGCGTCATCGTCCAGTCCTTGGGCAGGTAGGCCGAGAGGTTCGCACCAACATAGCCATAGTGACTACGGTTCTCATAGACCGGCGTACCGTCCGCTTGGCGCTCGTACGACCGGTTGATAAAATGCAACCAACCCGCATTGACCGTCAAGGCAAGCCATGCGCCGTTCATTACCTTCTGTCCATTGTCCATCTTCATGTATTTGGGTACGAGGGGCAGTTCTGTGAGCGAGATATTGCCGCCGTGGGTGGTACACGTACCGAAATTAGTCCACTGGGAAAAGCCCATACCATTGGGAAGGAGCGTTGTCTTGGACGAGAACATGTCCTGGGTATGCGCGAAGTTGAACGTGATGTTCAGATACTGAGTCCAGGAGAAATGCAACTCAACGTCGTTGTTGAACTCCGGCTTCAATTCGGTATTACCCTCCTGATAACTATAAGCATCCACATAGGTGCGGAAGGGGTTCATCATCCAGTAGCTCGGTCGCTTGATACGACGCGTATAGCTGGCGCTGACCGAGATAGGTTGCTGCAGTTTACCGAGCGGCGAAGAGGTGTAGCCTACATAAGCCGTCGGGAATGGGTCGAAACGCGAATAGGTAGTCACGGAGTCGGCCGTCTTCCAGTCGCCGTGGCTGAAGGTATATTCACCACGCAGACCGAGCTTGACCGACCAGTGTTCGCCGAACTGCTTACCCAGCGAGATATAGACGGCTGCTACGTGTTCGTCGTAGCGGAAGGCACTAGTGTCGGCAGGCAACATAGCGCCGTTGAGCGTTGAGTCGGTCAGCATATTGTTATTCGTGCTACTCAGACCATACTTCACGCCGCACTCGATCATACCGGTCTGCCAAAACTTAGTCTGAAAATCCAGTTTCGCGCTATAGATATCCACCACCTGGCGGCTGTTAATACTGAGACCCAGTTGCGTATTGCCCAGATAGGGCTTGTCGTAGCGCGTCTCCTGAAAATTCGTCTGCTTGTTGTTGTAGCGGTTATAATCCACGTTCACAGTCAGTTCGCGCTCAAGCGACTCGGAGAAGGTGTGGGTATAGTTGAGGTTTGCGGTGTGTTGCGGAGCCTGCAGACGGTTCTGGGAATTGGTCGTACTGTTGATACTGTCGGTACTGCTATAGACATACGCGCTGTTACGGCCCGGCATGATCTGCTGCTTGACATCCATATACGGCACTTGCAGGATAAAACCGAGCGTATTGGCCGAATCGATATACCAGTCGTTGCCGACCTTAAGCATATAGTACTGGAAATTCATACCATAGCCCGAACGGGAATAGTTCTCGAGCGTCGGCGTCTTACGATACGACTCAAACTCCACATCGTTCTGCGCAAACACCTGAGTCAACTGCCCAAAGGTGTAGGTCTTCTCGCCGCGATAGTTGAGGTTGAGCGACACCATCTCCTGATTGAGCCACCGCTTCACATCGCCGAAATACATACCTCCGTACGCCGCAGACAGCATGCCGTTCAGGCCGCGCGACATATTACGTTTGGTCTTGATATTGATGATGCCGCCTTGTCCGCTGGCGTCATACTTGGCAGACGGATTGGAGATAATCTCAATCTTCTCAATCGTGTTGCCGTCGGTGCCGTCCAGCATGGCCTTGAGTTGCTGACCGCTCAGGTACGAAGGCTTGCCGTCCACCCAGATCTCCACGCCTTTGCCGTTCACGGTTATGTTTCCGTCCTTGTCGATACGCACGCCGGGGGCACGCCGGAGTATATCATTGCCGTTCGAACCAGCCGCCAGCGGCGAAGCACTCACGTTCACCACCAACTTGTCCATCTGGCGTTCAATCAACGGTTTCTTGGCCTTCACTTCCACTTCTTTCAGCTGCTCCGTCTCTTCGCTGAGCACGAAATCCGGTCCGCCGAACGCGGTGTGATAGCCGATATAGGATGCCTGGATGAT
>JAFPLG010000023.1 GCA_017402895.1 Paludibacteraceae bacterium | reverse complement strand
GTATGGCTGCCCAAGTCAGTCTCAAACCCGTTCCCGAATGGAAGAAAAAACTCTACTACGGTTACAATTTCGACATCTACTACCACTCCGACACACGTAATCAGACCAAGGAAAAAGGCTGGTCTATCACACTAGAACCTGAGATTGGTTGGCGTCTGAAGGAACGCGTCTATCTGGGTTTGCGCTTTGGTGGTAGTTACCAAGACACGTATTCTACCTATTCCTACGAAGCCCTGGACGGATCGGTACAGTCAAGCGACTTGCGCATCCAACAAGGTAGTTGGCACGTGACGCCGTATGGACGTTATCGTCTTAAGACTTTGTTTAACGACAAAGTAGGTATATGGATCGAGGCCCACCTGTACGCAGGTATGGAGTTTCCTCGCGTGACGGACGGAAATGTGGCAGGCACAGACTACGACGGACTGAAGCATAGCGTCATCTACGGTGCGCAGGTATCGCCGGTTATCACCTATCAGTTCAACCGCAAGAAGTCGTTCCAGATATTCTTCTCGATCCTCTCGTTGGGTTACAGTGGTACGGCCTTCTGCTATGCCGATCGCACCGAGTTTACCAACGATGTGATTATCTTCTCCGGTAAACTGCGTAATCTGCTTGCTAACCAGTTTACGCCCGGTTTGTATGGACTGAAAATTGGTGTACAACGTAGCTTCTAGAAAAGGCTAACGGCTAATGGTGAAAGGTAAGTCCCTTCTCTGGAAGATTCCCGTAGGCGTTGTAGGCGGTTTATTGGGACTCGTAATCCTGCTGCTCGTGGCAGTAGGATGCGTGCTCTATGTGCCTTCCCTTCGCCAGGCAGCCCTGGAGAAAGGCCTTTCTATCGCGCGTGAGCAGACGGGCATGGATATAGACATTGGTGATATCTATCTATCGCCATTCCACCATTCGCCAATGGTGCTATACCGAGCGTACAAGGGCCAAGAGGACTTGCCCCTACGGATAAGCATCGACAGCCTCTTTGTCGGTCACCGCGGGCAAGATACGCTGCTGTGCGCTCGCACTCTGCGCCTCAGCGCTCTCGCAAAGACTTCTGCATTCCGTTTCCGGGATTCAGACTTCCTCGCTCTGCCGATCGTAGTAGATACCTTGCAACTGGACGAGGCGACTTTCCATTCCGATAGTATGATAGCTTCCGTTGGTATTGATGCCATCGTCGGTCATCTGTCGGTTCATAGTCCGGAACTGGTCATCGCCCGTGGCCAATATCCGCTGCATGGACTGCGTCTCAACGATGCCTATGTGGGTATTGACTTGCGGGAGACGCCGCCGGACACTACGGCCCAGGACACGACGCCTCTTCTGATGGCTTTCGACGTACCGGATGGTGAACTAAGGAATATCCATTTTGCGCTCAATCCGCTGGGACTGCATATTCGCACCAAGAGTCTGTCAACCAATGTGCTGGCCGACGTGGGCGGCAATCTATACGATGCACGCCGTCTGGATATAGGCGGTGCATCGCTGGTGCTCGATAAACTGAACCTGCCGATCGACACACTCTACGGAGAAGCCCGTGTGGACCTGGACAAAAACCTCATCACCAGCCGTGACCTGCATACCCGTTCGGACAGTATGGGTGTTCAAGCCGACCTCTCGTCCGTAGCCATGAACCTGGAATCAATGCGTGCGGACGTGGTCGGTGATGCCGCCTACAAAGGCTCGATGGTTCACGTGGAGGGCTACTACGATATCGACGACGAGGCCTATGATATCGATGCCGACATACGGCGTGTCAACCTGCGGGCATTCATGCCGAAGAGCCCGGATGCGGCGCTCTCGGGCACGCTCCATGCCGAGGGACAGGGAATAGACATCCACTCCCCGGCAATGAAGAGTAGGGTGCGACTCTCTATGCGTGAGTGCCGCTACGACAACATAGATGCCTCCGGACTCCAACTCCAGGCTACCCTTGCCAAGAAGACAGTGAACGGAACGCTTCACCTACCTATAATGATGAAAGGCGAAGGGCTAATGGCTAAAGCTCAGACCGACCATACCTTCCGCGTAGCGGACTTCCTGACACCGGAGCGGATGCAAGTCAACCTCCACTCGCTTGTCCACCTCTCCGAAGGACGTTACGATAATATCGATGTCTCGGGCACCGACCTCGACCTGACAGCCACGATGCAGACGGCCAGCGGTACGCTTCACCTACCTATAACGATGAAAGGCGAAGGGCTAATGGCTAAAGCTCAGACCGACCATCTGTTCCGCGTAACGGACTTCATGACGCCACGGAAGATGCAAGTGGACCTGCATTCCGACATGACGGATGTAGAGGCCGATGTATCTGGTGAGAAGTACGCCGTAGATCACCTGACACTCGACTTCGCAACCGCTCAGGCCACCTCGCTCGATCTTTCTACCGAAGGATTGACAGCCAACATGACGAGCCCTATGCATGTGTTGACGCTGGTGGACCAACTGCCCCCGCTGCTGAAGGCCGTAAATGACACCGCTCGAATAGCGGCTATTACCTCGCTGCGCGACTTAACGCAACTCGACTACCTACGCCGCCTCATTCCTGACCTCACAGCCAATATATCCCTCCGCAAAGGCAGTCCGATCCAGCATATCATCGATGGAACGGGCTTGGATATCAACGAGGTGGATCTTGCCCTCAGTTCCGATGCAGCACGCACGAACCTAGCCGTGGATGCATCTATTCCCGATATCGAACATCCGGAGGACAGCACAGCATTGCGTCTGCCTGCCGCCCGTGCCGGTCTGCGAATTGCGATGAGGGAGGGTAGTACCAACGCTTCGCTCACAGCGGATAGTCGAGTCACCGATGGCGCTATGTCGCTCCACGGACTCCGTACGGATGCCAACCTATGGTTCGACCTGGTGAGAAAAGGAAATAACGTGAGCGGTGCGGGCCGACTGACGATGGATGACCTGCGATTTGGTGAGATGGACCTGGGGAGTCGGTGCGTGGATATCGATGTCTCTCCGTCCGCACTCCATGCCAATGCCATCAAGGCCGATGTGCAACTCGACGACCTGCCGCTCGACTTGGCAGACAGTATTATCCGGATGGCCGATTTGGACTTGAGCGGTACGGTACGTGCCAGAGCTACAGCCGACGGACTGCCCTCGCAACTCGACCTCTCGGCCGAAGTGCTGCCGCTCCGGGTGTCGGCACTATATAAACCCTATAACGTGCAACTCAGTCTGGGCGAGACGCCTATCGTGATGCAGCATAATAAGGTCGATTTCAACGGACTTCCTATCTATGGTGCCGACAGCACCTACATCGCCTTGAACGGCGGTCTGAATCTAAACACCATGCTGCTGGACGTCACGCTCCGGGCGGATAGTTTTGCCCCCGCCAAACTGGAGAAGAATGGTTCGATACCCGTCTATGGCGATCTAGCTACCGATATCCGTGGCACCGTGACCGGACCGCTCGATAAAATCGTTGCGGACGTAGATGTGACCCTACTGCCGGTAACCGATATCACGTATCCTATCGATAAGAAGAACCTGGCGCAAGTCCGTCCGCATGGTACGGTCCGTGTGCGCTATGACTTAGCCGAGAATGAACCGCTCAGTCTGGGTGGACAGATCAACGTGGATGAGGGATTCGTCCGCTATTCGCCTAAGGCTTATCCTATCATGCCGTTCCGTGTAGACTCCGGCAGCTACGTTGCTTTCAATGGTCCCATCGGCCGAACACGGCTCCATGTCTCAGCCTCTCAGAAGGTGAAAGCCGATGTGCAGTCCCAGGGCGAAGAGACCCGACGTGTGGACTTCCGAACCGGTGTGCGGGTGAACGGAGTGGTCGATTCCATCGGACTGAAGACGCTTGGCTTCTTCCTGGAAGCCCCGGACGACGAGACCATCACCCACGAACTCGCTTCGCTGGACGAAGAGACGCGCGAGGGACTGGCAGCTACGCTGCTGGCAACAGGTATGTACGTAGGCGAGAGCAATGAGGCGCAGCATCAGGACGGCTATGCATTGTCGGCTATCATCAATAGCCGTATCAATGCCGCACTGGCTAATTCCAAGGCAGGCAAGGTGGTGGATATCGACTTCAGCAACGCCCAGACCGAGCATGCCGGCGGTAAGACCAACGACATGAATATCACCATCAGCAAGTCGTTCTTCAAGGACCGCTTCCGCATCACTATCGGTTCTACGCTGACCGACAACCCCGAGGTCAACCAGACCAGCGGACTCTTGAGCAATCTATCGGCCGAATACAAACTGACTAAGGACGGCGACGTGCTCTTGCGTGCCTTTGCCGACCGCGACTATAACAACGTGCTCGAGGGTGAACTCTACAAGACCGGCCTTGGCGTACGCGCAACCAAAGACTGGCGTCGCAAGGAAGTCTACCGAGGCGATAGTATCTCACGAGTCTACAGCCTCACTGCCGATGCCGGTGTGGCTTATCGTTCGAACAATAGTATCGGTCCGGACCTGACCCTCAAGTCCTCTATCCGCAACCTGATGGGCCATGGCGAGACCTTTACGCTCAAGGGCAACGGCGCCTACTACTGGGCGCTGCGCAATCGCCATCCCGGTGATCCAAAGAAGACCGACACCTACAAGTTCGGCCTCAACGCATCCCTCGTCTTCCCGTACCTGCACTGGACGGGAGAGAACAACCCGGATGGTGATACGCGTTATATGCTGGGCTACCAGTATGAGAATATCGCCGGTGGATACGGTGTGCACAAACTGACCGGTTCGTTCACGTATTTCATCCACTCTACGCGCTATATCACCCATGCCTTCACGCCTTTCTCGCTCTCCGTGGTGATGATGCGGGCCGAGTCGGATAGCCTATTGAACAAAGCAGCCGAGTACCCGCAACTGATCAAAGTGATCGCCGGCAATGAGTTCGTGCCCTCGATAGGCTATACCTTCACCTACAACGACTATCGCGCCAAACGGGCCGTCAACACCCTGTTTGAAGTGGGCATCAAGGAGTCGGGTAATATCCTGAACGGCCTTTTCTGCCTGTTTGGCCATAAATGGGATGAACCGGACAAAAAACTCGGTTCGGTCACCTTCAACCAGTTCGTCAAGATGAATGTTGAACTAATGAATAAGTTCAATTTCACCGACCAAGTGTGCATCGCTACGCGCCTCTATGCCGGCGCCAACATACCGCTCGGAAACTCGTATGCCGCACCGCTCTCCGAAGGCTTCTATGCCGGCGGACCCAACAACATGCGCGGTGCTTCGCCCTATGCCTACGGACCGGGTAACTTCTATAGCGAAAAGTACAACCAGAACTTCTTCCATTCCGGCGATGTCAAACTGGAGGCTAACCTGGAGCTACGCTTCCCGATTGTATGGAAACTCTACGGTGCCGCCTTCCTCGATGCCGGTAACGTATGGAACTGGTACAGCGGTGCGGACCTGTTCAAGGCGGCCGGTATTACCGACTACAAAGAGCAACTCCAGCTGCGCGACGAACTCTACGACGGCCTGTACAACAATCCGGATCTATTGAAGCAGATAGCTCTGGGCACTGGTGCCGGCCTGCGTCTGGACCTGGACGGACTGGTTATCCGTCTGGATATCGGTGTGGCTATCCACGCACCGTACCAGACCTATAAGTACGATAAGAAGACCTGGCAACCCGACAAGACGCAACCGATCACTGCCTACTATAATATCCCGTCCGCTCTCGACGCCATACGCGTCAACTTCGGTATAGGATACCCGTTTTAACGAGGTAAAAGGTGAAAGGTGAAAGGTGAAAATTGAAAGGTGAAAAGTGAAAGTTGATAATTGACATATGGAAAATGAATTGATGTTTTTGGGATTTAGTATTCATGCGTGGATCACGATCGTCACGGTGCTGACGATGTTCACGGTGCTGCTGTTTACCAAGCTGCGCTCCGACCTGGTCTTTCTGGGCGCAATCGCAATCCTGTTTGTCACCGGTGTGTTGGACGCCAAGGAAGCCTTCTCGGGCTTCAGTAGCACCTCGGTCATCGTTATTGGCGTGCTGTTTGTAGTCGTAGCAGGATTGACCCATACGGGCGTGCTGCAGTGGATCGTAAAGAACCTGCTGGGGCATCCTAAATCGTACAAAGGCGCTGTAGTGCGTCTGATGCTACCCGTAGCCGCATTGAGTTCGTTTCTGAGCAACACGACGGTGGTGGCGCTGTTTGTGGGTATTGTGAAGATGTGGTCAAAGAAACTGGGTGTATCGCCCTCTAAGCTGCTCATTCCGTTGAGTTATGCCTCGGGTATGGGTGGTGTGTGTACGTTGATCGGTACGCCTCCTAACTTGATTATATCCGGTCTGTATTCCGACCAGACTGGCACGGCTATGAATGTGCTGGCAACAACCATTCCGGGTCTGTTCTGCCTCGCCATAGGCGTGCTGAGTGTCATCGCGATGCGTCGTCTCTTGCCCGACCGTAAGGCCCCGGAAGAGGTATTCGAAGACACTTCGGAATATACACTCGAACTGCTCGTACCGGCCGACAACCCGAATATCGGCAAACGCATCATAGATGCCGGACTGAAGGATATCCGTGGCGGCCGATTGATCGAGGTGATTCATTTCGACGAAGTCCTCTCGCCTGTGCCAGACGACGAACCGATTATGGGTGGCGACCGACTGGTCTTTGCCGGGCAGATTGACGAACTGCTCGACCTCAAGAAGACACACGGCTTTGTAAACGCCGATCACCCGGTGTTCTCCAAGGATGAGGCGAATAAGGACCGTCAGTTGCGCACAGCCTATGTCGCGCTGAATAGCAGCCTGATTCACAAATGCATGGGTGATACGACCTTTGAGAAGGACCACAACATGACCCTGATTGCCATTGC
>JAFPLG010000185.1 GCA_017402895.1 Paludibacteraceae bacterium | reverse complement strand
TTATAGAGCGGAATACGCGAGAAATGGTCGTATTCATCGGAATCATAGTAGGCTCGGAGCGTCATGTTTTCTGGCGCAATCTTAGCCACCACACGCGGCGTCATTACATCGTAAGCATGGATCGAATCGAGACGCATCAGATTGGAGAAAATCTTATTCTCATCTTCATCCACCACACCCTCTTCTTCTCCTACGTTGACCATCGCTAGCACTTCCTCGCGCGAGACAGTGGGATCGTCCTCGTTGCCGGGGAAGAGCCGCGTAATAAGTTCTACCAGGAGGACGAACGGATACAGTAGTATAATCAGTGTATGTGTCGTGCGCGCCGTGAAGCCCATCAGCGACTTCCACCACGTTGTACCAATCGTCTTAGGAATAATCTCTGCAAAGATAAGGATAAGTAGCGTAGTAACAGCTGAAACTACTCCGAACCACACCTCGCCAAAGACCTGGGTGGCCTGCATACCTACGCCGGCTGCACCAATTGTATTAGCTATCGTGTTGAGCGAAAGAATAGCCGCCAAGGGGCGACTTGTATCGTCCTTGTACTGCTTCATGAGGGTAGCCGGCGCATAGCCCTCCTCCATACGTAAATTGATGTAGCTATAGGTTGTCGTCATCAGCACCGATTCCAGCACGGAACACAGAAAACTGATGGCCATCGCCCCAAATAAAAACAATAAAAGTAGTGTCATAACTCAAAATCGGGTACAAAAATACTACAAAATTTGCATATATCCAAAAAAAGTAGTACTTTTGCACGCAAATTTTGAAATATACAACGCATTATGCTGAAGAACATCCTTGCTATAACCGGTAAACCGGGATTGTATAAGTTGGTGAGCCGCGGCTCAAACATGCTAATCGTAGAATCGCTTGTGGACGGTAAACGCATGCCGACTTATGCACGCGACAAGATAGTTGCGCTAAGTGAGATTTCGATGTTTACCAACGGTGAGGATGCCCGGCTGGGCGACGTACTGACCAATGCCGGAAAGAAAGAGGGATTGAAACCCGTAGGTTTTGACCCCAAGAAGGCCGACAATGACACGCTACGCGCATGGTTTGACGAAGTGCTGCCCGATTGGGATCAAGATCGCGTCTATCCGAGTGATATCCGCAAACTGATCCAATGGTACAACATACTAGTGGGTGCAGGTATCACGGACTTTAGCGACGAGGAAGAGGAAGAAAAGTAAAAAGACCGCTTTGCTCAAAGTCGAAAGACAAAAGACAACAAGTGCTCTTAAGAGCCATCATCAATAGCATAGAATCTGTAGCTCCCTTGAGTTACCAAGAAGAATGGGACAACTCGGGAATGCAGGTGGGTGATCCGGGAATGGACGTACGGGCCGTCCTGCTGACAACAGACGTAACAGAATCTGTTGTCGATGAAGCCATTATGCGCGGTTGCCAACTAATCATCTCTCACCACCCTCTCCTCTTTCACGGACTAAAACAGGTATGCGGTCAGACGCCGCAAGCCCGCTGCGTAGAGAAGGCTATACGCCAAGGCATAGCCATCTACTCGAGTCATACAGCCATGGATAGTTATCTGCATGGTGTTAGCGGACGTATCGCGGAACGGATTGGGCTGACCGACTACCGCATATTGGTAGAAAACGGCGAGGGATACGGACTGGGCGTAATAGGCGAACTAAGCGAACCTATCGAGCAAGAAGAGTTGCTCAGGCGGATCAAAGAGCGCATGGAAGCGCCATGGATACGCTACACAGAGGGCGGCAAAGAGCTGGTACAACGCATCGCCATATGCGGTGGCTCGGGAGCCGAGTTCACAGAAGTTGCTATCGAGCGGGGAGCGGACGTATACCTGACAGCCGACTGCAAATATCATGAGTTTCAGGCTGCTGCAGGCAGAATCATGTTGGTGGACATGGACCATTGGACATCGGAGCATTTCACGCGGGATATATTCCGCGAACTGCTACCTAAGGAGGTTGAATGCATGATTAGTGAAGCAGACGTTTCGCCAATCAAATGGGAAATTGAAAGTTAAAAAACATTATATATTATGGCAAGACAAGAAAAAGAATTGACCGTTGAGGAGAAACTGAAGACCCTCAATGAGTTGCAGAAAGTAGATTCGCGCATCGATGAGTTGCGCACCCTGGCCGGCGAGCTGCCGCAGGAAGTTAAGGACATGGGCGACGAGATTGAAGGTCTGCGCACCCGTCTGCAGAATATCGAGGCTGAGATCAAGGATATGGAGGTTCGCATGTCGGATCTGCGTGTACGTTCTGAGAACGCGCTGGCCAGCATCTCGCGCTACGAAGAACAGCAGAAAGAGGTAAGGAACAACCGCGAGTTCGACAACCTGAACAAGGAAATTGAGTATCAGCAACTGGACATTGAGCTTTGTCAGAAGAAGATGAAGCAACTGACTGCTGATTTGGAGGCTCGTCGTGAGGACAAGGCAAAGACCGTAAGCGACATCGAAGAGAAGACCGTAGATCTGGAGCAGAAGCGCAACGAGCTGGATGCGATTCTGGCTGAGACCAAGTCGGACACCGAGGCGCTGATGGTTCGTTCGGCAGAATTGGAGCGTCATATCGATGAGCGACTGCTAAGCGCATTTAAGCGTATCCGCAAGAATGCACGAAATGGACTCGCCGTAGTGAAGGTAGAGCGTGATAGTTGTGGTGGTTGCCACAGCAAGATACCTGCACAGCGTCAGGTAGATATCCGTCTCAGAAAGAAAATCATCGTTTGCGAGTTCTGCGGACGTATCTTGGTAGATCCGGAGATCGATAGCAAGAAGCGCTAAATCAATACCGCCGTATACCGGCGAGGTGGTGGGTAAGAATACCCTCAGGCTGAGAAGGATCGGCCAATTCGACAGACCAAATGCCGGATTGGTCGATTCTCTCTATCTTAATTCGACCGGAGCAATGCATGATGCGCTCGGAATCGAGCAAGAGACCGACATGGGTGATACGACCATCCTCATGGTCGAAGAAAGCCAAGTCGCCTGGACGAACGGAGCGAAGCGAACTAATCGCACGTCCCTGGGTAATCTGTTCACGCGCATTGCGGAGTAAGTTGTGTCCAAAAAGAGAATGGATAATCTGGGTGAAACCGGAGCAATCCATACCCAGGGAACTCTTTCCGCCCCATAGGTAGGGCACATTGAGCATAAAGCGAGTAACACGCATCAGGTTTTGCTCGTTCAAATCGAGAAAATTAGCCGCCACCATATCCGGTTGGATACGGAAGGGGACACCCAGCACAGAGAACTGGCCATCTCTGTAATCCGGCAGACGTGTTCCGATAGAGAGTGGAACCGTTTGACCATTGTTACCACTCACCGCAAAGGCTACGGGAAAACATACGCGAGCCGTCGTCTGCTTCCATTGAGGCGCGTAGTCGCGGTACTCGGCCGGAGACATCGAGGTGATCATCTTAAAATCGACCCATCCGATCTGTCCATCCAAGTCAGACTTGATGCGCTTCCAGCGCGGTACTTCTTCCAAGATAGTACAGGTCTCACCAAACATAAGTTGGGTCAACTGTTCACTCTCCTCGGCCGGATCTTTTCGGACGGGAACGATGCTATGTAAGATAATGGCTTTCATCAGTTACCAGACCTCTTGTGGATGGTCGGATTCAAGTTTGGGATAATCGATCGAGTAGTGGAGACCACGGCTCTCTTTGCGCTCGATGGCCTGGCGCGTGATGAGGTAGCCCACATTGATCATATTACGCAATTCGCATATATCGCGCGTAGCCTTGACGCGCTTGAAGAGGTCTTCGGTCTCCTCGTAGAGGAGGTCGAGACGTTCCCATGCACGGCGCAGACGCAGATCGGAACGAACGATACCTACATAAGTGGACATAATCTGACCTACCTCACGCACGTCCTGGGCGATAAGCACGCGTTCCTCATTAGAGAGAGTGCCTTCGTCGTTCCACTCCGGAACGGCATCATTCCAATCGTACTGGTCCACTACACCAAGACTATGTTTAGCCGCAGCATCCGCATAAACGACGGCCTCGATGAGAGAGTTGCTGGCCAGTCGGTTACCACCGTGCAGGCCGGTGCACGAGCACTCACCCACGGCGTAGAGACGATGGATCGTGCTCTCTCCATCAAGATTAACCTTGATACCACCGCACATATAATGAGCACAGGGGGCGACAGGGATATAGTCCTTGGTAATATCGATACCGATACTCAGGCACTTGGCGTAGATATTAGGGAAATGATGCTTGGTCTCCTCCGGATCCTTGTGGGTAACATCGAGGCAGACATGATCGATAGCATGAATCTTCATCTCATTATCGATGGCTCGAGCTACGATATCGCGCGGCGCCAAGGATAGACGCGGGTCGTACTTCTGCATAAACTCCTCGCCGTTAGGCAGACGCAGAATACCACCATAACCGCGCATAGCTTCGGTAATCAGATATGCCGGATGGGTTTCCTGGGGATTGAAGAGAGAGGTTGGATGGAACTGAACGAACTCCATGTCCTTGACCATTCCCTTGGCGCGATACACCATTGCTATACCATCGCCGGTAGCAATCTCGGGATTGGTAGTAGTGGCATAAACGGCACCCGTGCCACCCGTCGCCATAAGCGTAACGCGGCTAAGGAAAGTATCTATCTTTTGGGTTTCGGGATTGAGCACATAGGCTCCGTAACATTCTATATCGGGTGTACGGCGCGTCACGCGCATGCCGAGGTGGTGCTGGGTGATGATTTCCACCGCAAAATGATTCTCAAGCACCTCAATATAGGGATTGCTGCGCACGGCAGCCATCAGTCCGCGCTGGATCTCGGCGCCAGTATCATCCGCATGGTGGAGGATACGGAACTCGGAGTGTCCGCCCTCGCGATGGAGATCGAAAGTGCCATCCTCTTTCTTGTCAAAATTGACACCCCACTGCACCAGTTCACGGATAGCCTGTGGTGCATTGCGTACCACCTGCTCTACGGCTTGGGGATCGGACAACCAATCTCCAGCCACCATCGTATCATGAATATGCTTCTCAAAATCGTCTACCATAAGATTGGTGACAGAAGCGATACCGCCCTGCGCCTTAGCCGTATTGGCCTCCTCGAGGGATGTCTTACAGCAAAGGGCTATACGATAACGACCAGTACGCGCTATCTGGAGTGCGTAACTCATACCGGCGACACCTCCGCCGATAATCAGAAAATCATACTTACGAATCATATCTGAAAGCGGTCTCCCGCTGAAAAACGGTGCAAAGTTACTGCAAATTTACGACATACGCAATAGTTAGCGTGCTTTTCCGAGCGCAAAAACGCTAAAACAGCTTCCCCGAAAGGCTGTCATGGTCTGGAGACAAGAGCGAATCGTAGATCCGGTAGTGATAATATCATCCACGAGGAGGATGTGGCGATGGTAGAGTTCATCGGGATGGGAGACGGCAAAGATGTCCTGCACATTATCGGCTCGGCGATCGGATTGGAGCAGCGCCTGTTTAGGGTTGTTACGGGTTCGGAAGAGATGAGAGGTGTCGATAGGAATACCGGTGACCTTGCTCAGACCGCGAGCGATCCATTCGGACTGGTTGTAGCCTCGTTGGCGGAAACGACGAGGATGAAGCGGTACAGGCATAATCACATCCACTCCGGCGAAGAACTCATCGGCCTGAAACTCTTCGGCCGCTATGCACGCCAACTCACGAGCGACTTCAGGACGCTCGTTGTATTTAAGCTGATGGATAGCGTGGCGGAAGGTAGAATCATGGTCATAGAAGAGGAAAGCGGCAGCAGATAGCACATGTGGCACATCGCGAAAGAGCATCTCCGTGCTATTTTGGCGCAACCGAGCTTGCTCGGTACGAGGCAGGGCCGCGAGACAAGAGGGGCAGATGGTTGAGTTTGCCTCATCCACATATCGCCCACAAAAAGCACATCGATTTGGAAAAAAGACGGAAAGCAGGCTATCGAACAGTAACATAGGCAAAAAGAATACACGCACAAGACGGAATCTCGTGCGTGTGTGCGTGTGCGACTAATTATTATAAGGTAACACCATTCTTAAAGATAGCTATCTCATGGTAGCCGTTACGTTCGTTGTTGACCTCGCGTCCGTTTGCCACCTCGATGACGAAATCAGCAAAGCGACGTGCCACCTCGTCCATCGGTTCACCCTCGGCAATCACGCCTGCATTGAAGTCGATCCACCGTGGTTTGTTCTGATAAAGAGCCGAGTTGGTGGATATCTTCATAGTAGGTACATAAGTGCCGAACGGCGTGCCGCGGCCGGTTGTAAAGAGGACCATATGGCATCCGCAAGACGCAAGGGCTGTAGAAGCCACTAAGTCGTTGCCCGGAGCGGAGAGCAGATTGAGCCCTTTGATCTGGAGGCGCTCGCCATAAGGCATTACGCCGCGGACAAGCGACTTACCGCACTTCTGGGTGCAGCCGAGCGCCTTGTCCTCGAGCGTAGATATTCCGCCGGCTTTGTTTCCCGGTGAGGGATTCTCGCCTACAGGCTCACCATGGGAAAGGAAATAATCCTTAAAGTCGTTGATGAGGGAGACGGTCTGGTCGAAAAGTTCGCGATTTGCGCAACGATCCATTAGTATGGTCTCGGCACCAAACATCTCAGGCACTTCGGTCAGGACGGTGGTGCCGCCTTGAGCAACGAGCCAGTCGCTCAGGCAACCCAAGAGAGGATTGGCCGTAATGCCGGAGAAGCCATCCGAGCCACCACACTTAAGACCTACGCGCAGTTCGCTAAGCGGACAAGCTTCACGCTTATCCTGCTGCGTCTTAGCATATAACTCGCGCAGAATAGGCATGCAGTACTCCACCTCATCTCCCTGGATCTTCTGCGAAACGACAAAACGCACGCGGTCTTCGTCGATCTCGCCGCAGAACTCACGAAAGACATCCGGCTGGTTGTTCTCGCATCCGAGTCCAACAACGAGAATAGCGCCGGCATTGGGATGATGGACCATGTCGCGCAAAATCTTCTTGGTATTCTCATGGTCGTCACCCAACTGAGAGCAGCCGTAGTTGTGCGGGAAAGCAAAAATATTGTCGGCGCCTGTCTCCGCACGGAGGCGCTCAGCGCACTTCTGGACGATACCGTTGACGCAACCAACGGTAGGGATGATCCACACCTCGTTGCGAATACCGACTTGGCCATCGCGGCGACGATAGCCCATGAAGGTACGGTTCTCGTTAGGGATGTCAAGAATGACCTCACGCGGATGGTACTCGTAGGAGAGCAGTCCGGCCAGATTGGTCTTGATATTGTTCTCGTTCATCCACGAGCCGGCTTTCTTCGCCTCGCGAGCATGGCCAATAGGGAATCCGTACTTGATCACATTCTCACCCTCAGCCAGATCGGCAATAGCGATCTTATGGCCAGCAGGCACATCTTCAAGGACGGTAATCTGACGGCCATCCACTTCTATAACGGCACCTGCCGACTGAGGCTGTATAGCTACAACCACATTGTCGGCAGGATTGATTTTCAGGACACTAGTCATTAGTCGTTAGTCGTTGGTCGTTAGAGAATCGATTTAACGGTTTCGAGCATACCCTTGCTCTGGATGTCGTTGAGGAAGCCGACTACCATATCGGTCAGGCCAGGAATCTTATTCAGGTTCTCCTTCGACTCCTTCCAGATGATGTCGGTAGCACCCAGCACACCCTCAGCCACCTTGCGGGTATCGCCCGTAGCCCAGAGTTGCTTCAGCAGGTCCATAATCTCCTGTGCATCGTTCGGCTCGATAGGAGCACCATCTGCACGGGTACCACCCTTGTAGTAGGTAATAATGGCTGCCAAACCGAGCACGAGGCCCTTAGGCAGTTCGCCCTTACGCTCGAGATAGGTCTTAAGACCCGGCAGATCGCGCGTCTCGAATTTCGGGAACGAATTCAGCATGATAGAGGTAACAGCGTGGTCTACATATGGGTTGTTGAAGCGCTCGAGGACAGACTCGCCATAAGCCTTCAACTCGTCCTTCGGCAGGTTGAGTGTCTCGAGCAACTCTTCGAACATCACCTTGTGGATATACTTACCCAGAATCTCATGGTTGCAAGCATCACGTACGATATTGACGCCACTGAGGTAGGTAACCGGACTGAGCACGGTATGCGGGCCATTGAGCAAGGTCACTTTGCGCTCGTGGTACGGTTTCTCGCTCTCTGCAATCAGCACATTCAGACCTGCTTTGTTTGCCGGGAACTCAGCCTCCAGTTCGGCAATCGACATATTCTCGGGTTTTTCAATTACCCAGAGATGGAATATCTCGGCCTGAACAACCAGATTGTCGGCATAGCCCACTTTCTCCTGGATTTCTGCGATATCCTTGCGCGGGAAGCCTGGAACGATACGGTCAACGAGCGTAGCGCAAACATAGTTGTATTTCTCAAACCACTCCTTGAAACCCTGATAGTCGGCTCCGAAGTCATCCTTCCAGAGTTCGATATACTTGCGGATACAATCTTTCAGGTGGTGACCATTGAGGAAAATCAACTCACACGGCATGAATATTAACCCCTTGCTAGGGCAGCCATTGAAGGTCTTGTAGCGACGGAAGAGGAGCTGAACCAACTTGCCAGGATACGCACTTGCCGGTGCGTCGGTGAACTTGCAAGACGGATCGAAGGTGATACCTGCCTCGGTGGTATTGGAGATCACGAAGCGGATGTCGGGCTGGTCAGCTAGCGCCATGAATGCAGCATTTTGGCTGTACGGATTCAGAGCACGCGAGATAACATCGATGCGCTCGAGCGAGTTAACAGCCTTGCCGTCCAATCGCCCCTGGAGGTTGACATGATACAAGCAGTCCTGTCCGTTGAGCCAATCCACCATACCTCGTTCAATCGGCTGAACAACAGCCACGGAACCATTGAAATTGGTCTTAGCGTTCATGTTCCATACGATCCAGTCGACGAAGGCGCGCAGGAAGTTGCCCTCTCCGAATTGGATGATTTTCTCAGGCATTACGCTCTTAGGCGCTGTCTGCTTGTTGAGTGCTTTTTTCATAAAAGTTGAGTATTTGAATGATTAATAGTATATGCACATATTTTCACGTTGCAAAGGTAGTGATTTTATTGCAATTATGCAATAACAAATTGTCGTTTTTTGTAGAATTTTTGATTTTCGTATTCAAAGAAATATGTTTTTCAACTAATTTTTGTAAAAAAATCCCCAAAATTTTTGCATATGTTAAAAAAAAGCAGTACCTTTGCGCTCGAAAATAAATTTTCATAGTTAAGGTTTAGGTTTAATGAGCAATAGGAGGCTGTGAAGTTTCCTATTGCTTTTTAGACAAACCAAACACAAGTCCATAGGGTTTATCCTAAAAAGATACTGATTATGCAAACATCGAAAACAACGAATCAGTCGGAAAACGCGAGTAGCAAGATGCCCAATCTGAGCACTCAGGAAGAGGTGCGCAAAGCGATTATTGCATCGGAGATACTACAACGCAAATGGTAAACGAAAAATAACGAAAAAGAATATATGGCAGTAACTTACATGACCGCAGAAGGTCTGCAGAAACTAAAAGAAGAACTCCAAAGGCTGGAGGCAGTGGAGCGTCCACGCGTGATTGCCGCGATAGCAGAGGCGCGTGACAAAGGCGATTTGAGCGAGAATGCTGAATACGACGCTGCAAAAGAGGAACAAGGAATGCTGGAGAGCAAAATTGCTCAACTCAAGGGACGCATTATGGATGCACGCATCATTGACCGCAGTACCGTTTCGACCGACGAGGTGCAGATATTAACTAAGGTACGCGTGCGCGTTAAGAAAACGGGAGCAGAGAAAACCTATCAACTCGTCACCGAAGGCGAAGCCAATATTGCTGAGGGCAAGATTGCTGTAACCACTCCTATTGCCAAGGGGCTGATGGGTAAGCACGTGGGCGAAACAGCCGAAGTACAGGTTCCGGCCGGCATCATGGAATTTGAGATTCTGGACATATCACTCTAAGACAGCAAAGTTATGACTATTTTTACGCGCATTATCAAAGGTGAGATACCCAGTTACAAGGTAGCGGAGGATGAGCGTTACTATGCATTCCTAGACATCAATCCGCTGCAGAAGGGACACACGCTAGTCATTCCAAAACTACCGGAGCCTGAAGCAGACTACATCTTCAACCTGGATGACGAGATATTGGCCGGATTGATGGTGTTTGCAAAAAAAGTAGCCTGCGGCCTCAAAGAGGCAACGGGCTGTAAGCGTGTGGGCGTAGCCGTGCTCGGGATGGAAGTGAATCACGTGCATATACATCTTGTTCCGATGAATTCGGAGAAAGATATGCTTTTCACCAACCCCAAACTGGAGTTGCCTAGCGACGAGATGGCCGAGATAGCCAACTCGATTGCAGAAGCGATTGAATCACTTAGCGCGTAACCACGTCTGGCTACGACCAAGCAGACCGGCGCGATCGAGCGAACCTCGGAGCACCAGTTTGCCATTCTTCAGGTAGATTTTACCATAGTAGAACTTACCAGACTCAGGATCAAGGAGTTTGCCACCGCGCAATTCTCCTTTTTCTTCGTGCATACCACGGATAAAAACCAGCCCCTCGAGTTTCTTATTCTTGTCCGCGCCCTTGCACTCGGTGCATACCGCATCGCGGGGCCCCATCAAGAGACGATCTATCTTTCCATAATAGAGGCCGTCTGAGCCACGATAGATAAGTACGACGGAATAGCTATTCCCCGTCTTGTCGTCCACCGTCTTCCAACGTCCCAGAATCTCATTCACTTGCGCCGAGGCCATCATACAAGTACTGAGCAGGATGGCAAAAATATAGATTCGTTTCATACCAATTGATTTGATTTCGCTGACAAAGTTACACAAAATTTTGCATATATGCAAATTCTTTTGTATCTTTGCAGCATGAAATTGGTTTTTGCATCAAATAATGCGCATAAGTTAGATGAAGTGCGTGCCATCATGCCGGCAGGAGTAGAAGTATTAAGTCTGCGGGATATCGGTTTTGACGCTGAGATAGATGAGAATGGTGCGACACTGGAGGAAAATAGTAAGATAAAAGCCGAGGCTGTGGCGGCTTTTATCAATGATGGAATGATGATAGATGGTGTGTTTGCGGATGATACAGGATTGGAAATCAAGGCCTTAGGTGGTGAACCAGGTGTGTATACTGCGCGTTGGGCAGGCGAGCCTGCAGCCAATCGCAAGAAAGCCTTAGCCGAATTAGCTGAGAAGACTAATCGCAATGCGCAGTTCAGGACAGTTATTACGCTGATTAAGGACGGGAAGACAGTTCAAGTGAGTGGAATCGTTCGTGGACAGATAGCAAAAGAGGAATACGGACAAGGTGGGTTCGGTTATGACCCGATCTTCATTCCGGACGGTTACGACAAGACTTTCGGCGAGTTGCCGGCAGAGGTAAAGAACGGGATTAGTCATAGAGCGAGAGCTTTACAGGAGCTGGTAAAGCTATTTTAGATTTTAGATTTTAGATTTGTGATAACGAAAAAACCATTCATAGCAGTTCTTCTTTGTGCCATGACATTTGTCACGGTTCAGGCGGGAACATGGAAGACGCACTTTGCGTATAACAACGTGACGCAGATAGCGATAGCTCCGGATAAGGTGTTTGCTATCTCGGACGGTAGTCTGTTTAGTGTGGATAAGCAGACCGAGCAGGTGCGTGTCTATAACCGTCAGTCGGGTCTGCACGGAACCGGTATCACGTGCATCCATTACGACGAGAAGGGGCAGCAGCTGATTATTGCCTATGATTTCGGTAAGATGGATATCTTGTCGAAGAACGGCGTGCAGTATATCGGTGCGTTGTACGACAAGGACATGACGCAGCGCAAGACGATCTATAACATCACTATCAGTGGTCGCACAGCTTATCTATCTACGCACTACGGCGTGCAGACGATGGATCTGCGAGAGAACAAACTGGTGGACAGTTACTGGTTGCGTCCGAATGGTCTGGAGACGCCGATCATGGATGTGCTGCTGGACGGCGACAGTATCTATGCGTTCGGTGAGGACAGCCTCTATTGCGCGAAGTTGAGTGATCCGCTGTCGGACTATACGTATTGGCATCGCGAAGCACTCGGTCGTGTTGCGCGAGACGAAGAGAAGGGCAAGCATTATCAGGATGCCACCAATCACTGGTACGCCGGCTATGCCGAGGGAATCATTCGTTTCACGCTTACCGAACGACTGACGTACAAGCCGAAAGGTCCGCTACAGAACAATCCGTATCGAATGCGAGCCGGCGGACAAGGGATTGGTATGGTACCGGGTGGGTACGCTATTCCGCGCTATTCACGCTCGGGTGCGATCATGCTATGGAACAACGCGGATTGGACAAATTTCGACGAGGCGTATATCAATGCACAGACCGGTTTGGAGCAGAGTACCGATTATTGCGACATCCTCTTCGATCCCGCAGACCTGCAGCATTTCTTCGTAGCAAGCTTCGGTTACGGGCTTTTTGAGTTCAGGAACAATGTTTTCTACAAACATCACAATCCGGACAACAGCGCGTTGGAACCGGTGATTGCGACGCCGACTTATCCGTACGTGTGGGTGGATGGCTTGCAATGGGACCATGAGGGGAATTTATGGATGCTCAATAACAGTTATAACGGGGTAAAGGTGCTGCAAGCGAATGGTGAGTGGATGTCTATTTCCAACAAGGCTTGCCAAAACTTAGACCGCTCGAAAGACCTATTGGTATCCGTGAAGAATCCGCACATCAAGCTGGTCTCTTCCATTCGCAATGGGATTGGTGTATTTGACGACAACGGCACGATAGCAGACCAGACGGACGACCGCAGTGTTCTTGTTTTGGAGTTCAGTGATTCGATTGGTCAGACCTATATGTTAGACCGCATCTCCTCGTTCTATCAGTTACCATCCGGTGTGCTGTTAGTTGGTACACAGAGCGGACTCTTTCGTATAGACCAGCCGGAGGAACTGCTCAACGGCAACACACTATGTCTGCCTGTAGAGATAGACCTTGCGGAGGAGGGACGCTATAACATCTTCGAGACGGATAACATCCGCAGTATCACTTCCGATACGGATGGTCAGGTATGGATCGGCACGCAGTCCACGGGTTTGTACTGTTTGGATGCGAACCTGACGCAGGTGCTGGAGCATTTCTCTATTGACAACAGTCCTATACCGAACAACGACATCTTGTCGCTTTGTTGGGTGCCGAGTACGAAGCACCTGTTCGTCGGTACAGCCGAAGGACTGGTGGAATATGATCCGGAGGGATGGAGTGAAGGAATTAACGAGTTAGAGGATGAAGGAGTTAGTGAGGATGAGGGCAGTATGCAGCGATGGAAACTGCATTTCTCGTACGTCAATCCGACGGAGATAGCGGCTTCGCCGAAACGCGTGTATGCAGCTGCGAGCGGTTCGCTCTTCAGCGTAGACAGGGCAGACGGCGAACTGAACTACTGGAACAAAGCAACGGGTCTGCGCGGAAACAGCGTAGCACACATCGCTTATGATGTTCGCTCAAGCCAACTGCTTATCGCTTATGAGAATGGTCAGATCGACATGATGGACGAAGATGGAGAGGTGTCTACGATGCCTGACTTATCGATGAAAGCCGGTTCGGTAGACGTGGACATCCATAGTATATATGTGGGTCGTCAGAACACCTATCTGGCGATGTCGTTCGGTATCATCGTGGTCAATACCAGACGTGGCGAAGTGAGCGACACCTATTATATCGGTGCGAACGCAAGTGCGGTGGACGTGCGGCAGGTGATTGAGACAACCGACTCGCTGTTTGCCTTCTCGTACGACAAGGTCTACAAGGCAGCGCTGCGCGATAACTTAGTGGATTACACGTTCTGGCAAGAGGAGCAGTTGAGCCGCGAAGTGCAGCAAGCCGTCGTTTGGCGCGACACGCTTTATACGCTGCAGAACAACACCTTATATCGCCGTGAAGGCTCCGGTTGGACAAAAGTCTTGGATGAGCAGATACAATGGATCAGCGCGAATGACGGACAGTTGTTGGTATATACAGAGAACGGTCTGTTCCGCCTGACGGAAGAAGGAGGATTGGCAGGGTTGAGTAACCTCTATCGAATGAATGCGGCGCTGTTCACGAATGGCGAATACTGGGTAGCAGAGACGAATTACGGTCTGATACAACTGCGTACGGATGGTGACCGGTATTTCCATACGGAAGGTCCAAATAGCAATTTCGGATACTGCATGTACGCAGCGCACGGACAGATCTACTCGGCTACAGGTGGTCGCTGGGCCAGCCAGTTCGTTCGTCCGGGACGTATCAATATCTACAACGGTACCGGTTGGCGCACTATTGACGAAGGCCAGATCGCGATGGCAGTAGGTGTACCGGCTTATGACATCTCCAGTATCGCTGTCGATCCGAAAGATGCCGGCCATTTCTTCGCTGCTTCATATGGACGCGGTCTATATGAGTTCCGCGACTACAAGGCGGTGAAACATTACACGACAACGAATAGTCCGATACGCGAAGCCGTGGAGAATATCGATCCGACGCTGTACACCTATGTGGATGGCGCGATGATGGACGAGCAGGGTAATTTATGGATACTGAACTCCACTGCTTTAGGTAAACCGCTGCATATACTGACACCGCTCGGACAATGGTACAGCCTGTCGCTGTATCAGAACGGCAATAGTCTGCGTGTATACACACCGACGGGTATATGGACAGACCGGCGTAACAAGCAACGCAAATGGTTCATGAGTCAACGTACCACGGATCATAAGGGTGTGTACCTGCTAGACGACGGCGGCACACCTACTATGAATGGTGACGACCGTTGTATACGGCGTAACAGTTGGGTAGATCAGAACGGTAACACCATCACTCCAGATGTCTTCCGTAGCTTTGCGCAAGACCACTCGAACCGCATCTGGATCGGCACGGACAAGGGTATTATTACCATCCCGAGTGAAGTGGATTTCTTCAACTCGAATGAATGCCGTCGAATCATTATCCCTCGCAATGATGGTACGGGGCTTGCTGATTACCTATTAGGCAACGAGCAGATCAACTGTCTGGCTGTGGATGGCGGCAACCGAATGTGGATCGGTACAGCCAATTCCGGCCTGTATCTCGTTGAAGATGACACGATCACCGTGGCTCATTTCATGTCGGACAACTCGTTATTACCATCGAATACCATTCAGTCCATCGCTATTCAACCGATGACGGGAGAGGTGTTTGTGGGCACGGACAAAGGTATTGCTTCCTACAGGAG